>CAYVDU010000031.1:1096-9462 GCA_964450765.1 uncultured bacterium
TATTCCCATCTTTTAGAGTCCCGTAACAAAAACTAAGGGGATTGAAGATGTTCGCTTCGAACAGAGATTGTACGCGCCAATCAGGGAGTACGATTGCTTTTGGGTCTTTTTCTAGTTCCCAAACAAGATATGAAACAAATACATTCAAAAGAGAAAAGAATCCAGCATCGCGTATAGAGACAATTGTTTTGTTTTGAGAGTTGTCGGTTATGGAAGAGGAGGTGTTGTTTTTTAAAAGGGCATTGAATTTTTGATAGAATTGCTTGCTATTAGTGCTGATTCTGTCTGTAAATAAGGCGTTTTTATCGCTTAAATTGATTTGTTTAGGAGCAAAAATTGCCTGATATTGAGCCAGAAGATGCTGTTCTGTGAACGTTTCAGCAACTTTTCGACGTTTCGAAATCATTTCATTTGTATAGAGAAGCTTTTTATTTTCTGCGGCATGTTGAAAGCATTGAATGACGTCTTCAATATATGCAGTTTGTTGGATGCCTATATATTTGTTTTGGCGATGTATTGCCGGGTAGTAGGCAGGGATAGGAATATTGCTGGTGATGCTAAGAACCTCGCCTGATTTGCAAATGGATGCATGGGCAGAAGCGTCAGATAAAATCACGGGCTTTCCTAAAGCTAGAGCTTCTCTAGGAACGATGGAATAACCTTCTCCGGCGCTGAGCAATACTACAAAATCAAATGATTTTAGGAGTTCAAGGTATGATTTACGATCCATTTGCGATTGAGTAATCTGTACATTGGTCTTATGAGATAAAGGATTATTCAGAATTTCATTGTAATATTCATGATCAATGATGCCGCTGAAGTGCATATGTAGTTGATAATAAGGATTATCTCCAAATGCCTTATGAAAAGCCTCAAGTGTTAGAAGAAAGTTTTTTCTTCGTTCTACTAATCCTACGATTCCAAATACTCATAGAATTTTTTGCTGATTCACAGGTTCTTGTAGTAAAGAATCTAGATTCAAAATAAGAGGTAAGCAAAAGATCGGTTTTGAAAAACCTGATCGTTCGTAGATGGGTATTAGATGTTCTGAGGGAACAATAGCTGCATCAAAATGTTTATGCAGGATGTCAATCCATTCTCTTGGTATTCGCGTTGAGTCAAACATGGTATAAGCAAAATTCAGAGACTCTGGATTTGTCTTTTGAGCATTTGTGTCGTGCGGGCCATTGGATAGGACATCGGTGTAAATACAAATAGATTGAGGACTTATCTTCGCATGTTCAAGAGCTGTAATTTTACAATTACCTGTATTTAAATCATTTGCGTGTAAATGATTTGTTCGAGTTGTTAAAATGTTTGTTGGTTTGATTTTTTGCAGAACGTTTGCGAAGCTAGTCGTTACATGACCGATTCCTGTAGTTGATTCTAAACGTCCTATTATGTTGATTGTGTAACTCATTTAAGTACATTCCCTATTTTTGGAAAAATGTTACGTTCTGATTGCATTTTGTTCGTAGACTGAGCTGAACCACTCTAACGTTTCGATAAGACCTTGTTCCATAGTGTAAATCGGCTGAAAACCGATCGATTTAAGACGGGTTAAATCAATTTCGTAGTATCGCCTTCCATTAGGCATTGTAGTATCCCATTGCACTTTGTTGTGCATGTTGAAGTACTGGCATAGTAATTCTACAACATTTCTTAGCATCTGTTTTTCTCCCGAGGCGACATTGATTGGTCCTGAAAAATTGTTCATAATTAAAATGAGAGCTCGAGCCATATCTTTGGAGTATAGAAAATCTCTTGCAGCTGTTCCATCTCCCCAAATAGTGACGTTTGCGTCATTTTTTTGGGCTTCATAAAATTTCCGAATTAAAGAGGGGATGACATGGCCAAATTTCGTGTCAAATTTGTCATTTTGTCCATATAGGTTCGTGGAAATAACGTAAGCAAAATCGAGATTGTAGTTTTCATAATAGGCCAAAAGCTGAGCAAGCATTGCTCTTTTGGCGTGTCCATAGCTGCTTTCTGATTTATGTGGCGGCCCTTCCCAAATTTGATCTTCGCTAACAGGTTCTGTTTTTGGTTCCGGGTAGGCGGCGACGGTTCCCATGCAAATGACTTTTTTGGCTTTGCAAAGACGTGAGGCTTCGATGACGTGAGTATTAATGAGTATATTATCTAGAAAAATGGAACCTTGGTTTTTTGCATTCCCACCAATTCCAAAAACGGATGCAGCTGTATGAAATACGACATCAGGTTTAATTTGTGAGAAAATAGATTGTACGGAATGAAAATCTCGTAAATCGCATTCTTGTTTTGAAATTGGATAGAGATTGAGATATCCCTGTTTTTTTAGTTCTTCAATGAGTGCTGTTGCTACGAGTCCTCTAGCCCCAGTGATTAGAATTTTTGCGTTATGCGTGATGTTCATGAGTTATGATGTTAGTACAGAGGTTAAAGGGAGGGATTGTTGTACGAGTTTTAGATCAGAAGAGACCATGATGCGAACTAATTCTTCTAGAAATACTTTTGGCTCCCATCCAAGACGGTCTTTGGCTTTTTTTGGGTTTCCGATTAAAAGATCTACTTCGGCTGGGCGGAAAAATTCAGGGGATACCTGTACTATGAGATCTCCGGTAGATGCATTGAATCCTCTTTCTTCGAGTCCTTTGCCTTCCCATCTTATTTGTATATTCACTTCTCGAAATGCTAATTCCACAAACTGACGTACTGTGGTTGTTTTGCCTGTGGCTAATAAATAGTCATCAGGTTCTTTCTGTTGTAACATGGTCCACATGGCCTCTACGAAATCTTTTGCATATCCCCAGTCTCTTTTTGCATCGAGGTTGCCGAGAACCAGTCGATCTTGCAGTCCCATTTTAATTTTGGCGACAGCAAGGGTGATTTTTCTTGAAATAAAGGATTCTCCTCTTCTTGGGCTTTCATGATTGAATAAAATGCCGTTACAAGCATAGAGACCATAGGCTTCTCTA
This sequence comes from uncultured bacterium, assembly GCA_964450765.1. Taxonomy (GTDB): domain Bacteria; phylum Chlamydiota; class Chlamydiia; order Chlamydiales; family SM23-39; genus DAIDHZ01. Next base: position 4,054 of record CAYVDU010000031.1, read on the forward strand.
TAATTAATGACAGCCCAATAGGCGTATAATTTTGCGACAGCATAAGGAGATCTTGGATGAAAAGGTGTTGTTTCTGTTTGAGGGATTTCTTTGACTTTGCCGTATAATTCTGAGGTGGATGCTTGGTAAAATCGAGCTTTGGGACAGCTAGAACGGATAGCCTCTAAAATACGTAACGTGCCAAGTCCATCAATATCGGCAGTATATTCAGGGACATCGAATGAGACCTTGACATCACTCATAGCAGCTAAGTTATAGACTTCGTCGGGCTGGACTGCGTCCATAATTCGTTTAATGCTTGTAGAGTCGCTAAGATCTCCCTCATGCAGAAAGAATTGTTTGTTGAATACGTTATTTTGACACAAATGTTCAATGCGATTGAGATTATATGCAGAGGATCTGCGTACAAGTCCGTGAACAATGTAGCCTTTTTCTAATAAAATTTCAGCGAGGTAAGATCCATCTTGTCCGGTAATTCCGGTAACCAGTGCTTTTTTTTTCATATTTTCAAACTTTGTTCGTAATTTTCCAATACATGAGAGGTTGTTCCTATGTCCATTAATCTGCCTTGGTTGATCCAAGCAGCTTGATCGCAAAGAAGTCTAATTCGTTCAACCTGATGGCTTACAAAGATGACTGTACGGCCTTGCTGAATAATGGATTGCATTTTTTTAACGCATTTTTCTTGGAATTGAGGATCTCCTACTGCCAAAATTTCGTCAATCATTAATATGTCAGTTTCTAGATGTGCCATGACAGAAAAGGCAAGTCGTAAGAACATACCGCTGGAATATTTTTTGACGGGTGTATCTAAAAATTTTTCAATGCCGGAAAAGGAAACGATTTCGTCAAAGTGACGAATGACTTCTTTTCTATGCATTCCGAGCATGGCTCCGCTTAAAAAAATATTTTCTCTTCCGGTGAGTTCTATATGAAATCCAGTACCTACCTCTAGAAGCGCGCTTGTTCTGCCATGGATTTCGATTCTTCCGATGGTCGGTTTTGTCACTCTTGCTAAGATCTTCAGCAAAGTACTCTTGCCCGATCCATTAGAGCCAACAAGTCCGAATGCCGAACCTCGATGGATCGAAAAATTGATGTCTTGCAAGGCCCAGAATTCTTTCGAAGCTTCATTTTGTTTGTTTTTTTTGAACCAGTTTGAAAGAGCATCTCGAAAGCTTTGGTGGTGGCCTCCCATCGTTGTGTTGATGGAAAATTTTTTTCCAAGATTTTGGATAGAGATGATGGGATTAGAGGACATCTGCAAGTCTCTCCTCTAACTTGCGAAAGACAATCAAACTGATTGCTAGAAAAAGGCAGGTAATACAGCTTGTCATGCAAAAAGATAGTCTTGGAAATTCAGGAGTTCCTAGTAAAGACCATCGGAATAGCTCTACGATTCCGGTCAGAGGATTGAGTGAAAAAACAAAGCGCCATTTTTCAGGAATGCTAGAGATCGAATAGGCAAGAGGAGTTGCGTACATCCAAAATTGCAGGGTAAAAGGAACAATATGTTTGAAGTCTCTATAATAGGCGCTGAGAATGGAAAAGAAGATGTTAAACGCGGCTGAAAAAAGAAATGTCAAAAGAATGCCTATGGGCAAAAAGAGAATATGCCATGTGATGGGGATGGAATAAGCGATCATTAGAAGTCCAAATACCAAAAGGGTGAGAATAAGATCTAGCACGACACCTAAAGTGCCGGCTAAAGGCAGGAAAAGTCTTGGAAAGTAGATCTTTTGGACGAGTTGCATTTCGTTAACAAGACTAGAGCTTGCTCTTTGGACTGATTGAGAAAATACAAGCCATGGGATGAGTCCGCAAAAAGAAAAAATCATGTAGGGAACTCCGTCGCTGGAAACCTGCAGCCAGTTTCCGAAGACTAAAGTGAGCAAGGTTGCTGTCATGAGCGGTTGCACAATGACCCATATCATGCCTAAAGCTGTTTGCTTATATCGCAATTTAACATCCCGAATGATGAGCATAATTAAGACAAAACGAAAAGAAAATAACTCTTTCAGGTCGTTCTTGCTCCAGCGAAGCTTAGGTTGTATGATGATGGGATTCATGGCGATTTTTACGATGGTAGAGCACGTTTTCATAAAATGCAATCACTTGATTGAAAACTCTATGAATTGTTAAGAGAATTTTAGCGGGATGAGAGAGGATACAGTATGAAATTTGGCCAGGATGTACTTAAGAGCTCTAGCTTAAATAAGCAGACAGCTTTTACTGCAGAAGAAAAAAACAAGCTGAAGCTTGAGGGTCTTTTGCCAGATGTTGTTGAGTCTTTGGATATTCAGATGCAGAGAGTTTTTGCACAGCTCAAGTCTAAAACATCAGATTTTGAGTGCTATCTTCATCTTATGAATCTTTTAGATACGAATGAGACGCTTTTTTACAAAACGGTCATGTCCGATCCTGCTCGTTTTATGCCTCTTATTTATACTCCGACGATTGGAGAGGCTTGTTTAAAATATCACACGATTTTTCAGCGACCTTTTGGTCTTTACTTATCGATCCGACATAAAGGACGAATTCGGCAAGTTTTGCAAAATTGGCCAGAAAAAGATATTCGCTTTATTTGTATTACGGATGGAGGGCGGATTTTAGGTTTAGGAGATTTAGGAGTGAATGGAGCTCCGATTGCAAGGGGCAAGCTTCAGCTTTATACGGTGATTGGACAGGTTCCTCCGAAGCATTTGCTTCCGATTGTACTGGATGTGGGAACAGATAATGAAATGCTTTTAAATGACCCTCTGTATTTTGGATTGAAGCAGAAAAGACCTTCTTCTAAAGAGCTTTACTCTCTTGTGGATGAATTTGTTGAGGCTGTTCAAAATGTTTTCCCTCTTTGCTGTATTCATTTTGAAGATTGGAAGGGTATCGACGCTATTGAGATTTTGGATCGGTATCAAGATAAAGTATGTTGCTATAATGACGATATTCAAGGGACGGGAAGCACTGTTTTGGCTGCACTTTTGAATGCTGTGAAGATTAAAAAAGAAGAGTTGAAAGATCAGAGAATTTTGTTTTTAGGAGCCGGCGCAGCGGCTTTAGGAATTGCTCATTTCATTGTTTCAGAAATGAAGAGCCAAGGTCTTTCCCAGAAAGATGCTGAAAGGAAAATTGTTTTTTTTGATCGTTTGGGGATGATCTCATCGGATCGTACAGATTTGCTAGATGAGCAAAAACCGTATGCTTATCATGATGGTTCTATTCAGACTTTTATGGATGCGATTCAAAAAATTCGGCCTACATTTTTAATTGGGGTAAGTACAGCGGGTGGTGCCTTTACCAAACAAGTGATTGAGACGATGTCTTTACTCAATGAGCGTCCGATTATTTTCGCTCTTTCAAATCCAACAAGTCATGCGGAATGTACTGCGGAAGAGGCGTATATAAGATCTCAAGGTAGAGTTATTTTCGGCGCTGGAGTTCAGTTTCCTGAAGTTGTTTATGATGGTAATATCTATTATCCCAATCAAGTGAACAATTGTTTTATTTTTCCTGCTCTTGCAATGGCGGTTTTTGCAACCCAAGCGAAATTTATTCCGGATGAGCTTTTTGTAGAGGCTGCACATGCTATTGCAGATCAGGTGTCGTTTCAAGATTTAAAGGTGGGTAGTTTGTATCCTCCAAAATCTTATCTTGTGGAGCCTACAATAAAAGCCGCTGTTCGTATTGCGGAAATGATTTTTGAGCATCATTTAGCGCGTGTAGAAAAACCTTCTGATGTAGAGAGCTTTATTCGGCGGCAATCTTTTTCTTGAGAAGTTCGTTGACGACATCGGGCGATGCTTGTCCTTTTGTTTTTTTCATGACTTGGCCTACGAGGTATCCAAACGCTCTTTCTTTTCCGGCTTTGTAATCGATGATGGATTGCGGATTGTCTTTGAGGACTTCATCGATGATGGGGTTTAGCTCTTCTGTATTGGAGAGGGGCTGGTAGTTGGGGTTTTGGGCGATGATGGTGTCCGGGTGTAGGTGAGGAGAGACGATCATTTCGTCTGCGATTGTTTTTGCAATAGGACCTGTGATTTTTTTGTTTTCAATCAGAGTCACGAGCTTTGCGACGTGCGAGGGAGGAAGTTGTATAGAGCGGAGCGTTTTGCCGCTGTTTTTAAGACGGCCGATGAATTCAATGGTGATCCAATTACAGAGAGAGCGGGCGAAGGGACTCTCGGGAAGAGCTTCTTCAAAAAAGTCGGAGAGTTCTTTGTCATTAATGAGTGTTGTTGCTGCGTATTCGGTGAGTCCGAGCGTTGCTGTATAACGGTGGAAACGCTCTTCGGGGAGTTCCGGTAGGCTTGCTTTCAGTTCATCAATCCAGGTTTGCGAGATGATGATGGGTCCTAGATCCGGTTCTGGGAAATAACGGTAGTCGTCTGTGCTCTCTTTTTTTCGCATGAGGACGGTTTTTTTGAGAGCTTGATCAAAGCGATATGTTGAGGGGGGAATGAGTTCGCTAAAGGGGGTGTTGGGATGCTCTGTATAGAGAGAAATTTGTCTTTCCATTTCAGAGAGAAGGGCCTGTTCTAAGAATGTGAAGGAGTTTAGGTTTTTGATTTCGATTCTTGGACGAAGCTCTGTTTCTTCTTTCAGACGAACGGAAATATTGGCGTCGATCCTCATGCTCCCTTCATCCATATTGCCATCGGAAATGCCGAGATACAGGGCAATCGATCGGATCGCCATTGCATAAGAGATGGCTTCTTTGGGACTGTATATGCAGGGTGTAGAAACAATTTCGATGAGGGGTGTTCCCGCTCTGTTGTAGTCGATACCCGCAAAGGAACTAAAATGCTTGAGCATGCCGGTATCATCTTCAAGGTGCGCTTCACGGATTGTAAAGGTATGAGGCTTCCCATCGATATTCGTGGTGATAGAGCCGTTTTGAAGGATCGGATGTTCAAATTGAGTGATCTGAAAATTGCGAGGAGAATCTGGGTAGAAGTATGATTTTCGATCAAATGTGCTGCATAAAGAAATGTTTGCTTTGACAGCAAGGCCGAAGAGAATCGCTTTTTTGACGGCTTCTTTATTAAGAACGGGAAGGGCTCCCGGCTGCCCTGTGCAAACGGAAGAGATGTTCATGTTAGGTTCATCACCAAAGCGATTCGGAGCGGAACTAAAAAGTTTGGATTTTGTGTTGAGCTGAAGATGGATTTCTAGTCCAATGACCGGCTGCCAAAATTGATGTTTCATGAGACCTTTTTCGTTGTCTTGCGCATTTTTGATGAATGTCTATTTTTTCTGACAGAGATATGTCCATGGCGAATACGAGGGGTAAGAGGGGTTTGGCCGGTTACGCGAATTTCAATAGAACGCCCTAGTAGTCTTAGGTATTTCATTAGAGAGTCTGTGCTAAATACTGAAAGTTTTCCGTTCATGAGCATAGATACCTTA
>CAYVDU010000032.1:0-9424 GCA_964450765.1 uncultured bacterium
GTAGAAAAAGGGGCTCTTTTATATCTCATAGAAACGGCAGAAAAATATGCTCTACCTGCAACTCATGTGCTCTCACAGTGCATTCAAAAATGCAAAGAATCGTCAAATAAAGATCTTGAACCGCAAATCAAATCACTCCAAGACAAAATCCATTCCCTTTCCTTCATCGAAGAGCAAAATGAAATTGTTGATCTTACCCGCAAACTGAACAAACTAGAAACCGAGCAATCAAAAATCAAAGAAGCAACCCTTACTTTTTTTGAAAAAAGAAAAAGGCTTGCGGAAATCAAACAACAAACCATGAGAAGCATTCTTACTATCAAAAACCCATCTCAATCTAAAGAAAAATCAGAGTTTCTTATATTAAGTCAGATTGCTTTCCCAATATTGCAACAGATCGTACAGCAAGAGTCAAAAACGCTCAACATACCCAGTTCTATCGACACAACTCTCATTGATCAAGAATGCCTGACCTAAAGAAGAACTTCGCCTTCTGGTTTTTCTTTTCCACGAAGATCAAAGAAAATAGGACAGCCTGAGAAAGGAAAATACTCTCGCAGCTGATTCACCAAATACTTTTTATACGTATCGGTCATCAGATCCGGCTTATTGACGAATAACACAAAACGAGGAGGATTCGACTCCACCTGCGTTAAATAATAAATCCTCAACCTTTTACCGGTAATTAAAGGAGGATGGTATTTCTGTAGGCAGTGTTCTATGAATTTATTCAACTGACCCGTACCAATTCTTTGATGGCGGGCTGCAAAAACCTCTTTCACAGAAGGAAATATTTCATCTAAATTCCGTTCAAATTGTGCAGAAATGAAAAATGCCGGACAGTGAGTAAGAAACGGCGCAAGCTCTCGAATCCCTCGCATCGCATGCTCCATTCTCAAATTTTTCATTAAATCCCACTTGTTAAAAAGAAGGACGCAGCTTTTCCCCGCCGCCTCAATTTCTGCAGCAATGCGCCGCTCTTGCACCGTAAATCCTTCAAAGGAATCCAAAACCAAGAGACACACATCTGCTCTATGAATCGCCTCTTCTGTACGGATCGCAGCAAACTTATCAACGACATCTTTTTCTGCCTTCTTCCGACGAATCCCTGCAGTGTCAATCAAAAGATATTTTTGACCATCTTTTTCAAAAAGAATATCAATCGCATCTCTCGTTGTTCCTGCAATAGGACTCACAATCGAACGATTTTCTTGCAAAAGTTGATTCAATAGAGTCGATTTCCCCACATTGGCCCGACCCACAATCGCCACACGAATTACATCGTTGGGGACTTCAGCAGGAGACTCTTCTTCAACCTTAATAGAACGAAATACCGCTTCCAAAAGCTCTGCTACCTGACGCCCCTGAAGTGCCGATATGCCAAAAATTTCTTTGATTCCGAAAGAAGAAAAGGGATAAATTCTATCCTCATCCAAGTGCTGATCAATTTTGTTGACCGCTAAAAAGAGCGGCTTTTTGGAGCGAACCAATTTTCTTGCCACTTCTTCATCAAAAGGGGTAACACCCACTTGGCCGTCGACAACCAAAATCACTGCATCCGCTTCTTCAATCGCCATTTCCGCCTGCTTACGAACCAATTCAGCAAAAGGGATAGTCCCGGTAGTATCAATTCCACCGGTATCAATTAAAATAAAAGGTTGACCAAAGATCTCTGCCTTTGCATACAGACGATCCCGAGTCACTCCCTCTTGTTCATCAACAATGGAAATTCGCTTTTGACAAATACGGTTAAATAAGGCCGACTTTCCTACATTAGGACGGCCAACTAAGGCAATTTTTGGCAACATGAGGCCGCTGAGTATACAGGAAATGAGATCTTCAACCCAAGCAGAAAAACACAGTGGGTTAGAATTATAACCATTACCCCCCCTCGAACATCCGCTCAAAGACTTCTAATAATTCTTCCCGCGTCAAATAATTAATTTGATCTTCCGTTCCAATCACATCTTCAAGAAGAGTTTTTTTACGCTCGATCATCTCATGAATATGCTGTTCAACTGTATGCTTTGTCACAAGTTTAAAGACTTGAACTCCACGGCTTTGACCAATCCGATGCACACGATCAGTTGCTTGATTTTCTTTGGCAGGATTCCACCAACGATCGTAATGAATCACAATCGATGCTACCGTCAAATCAATTCCAACTCCCGCAGCTAAAAGAGATGCGACAAAAACTTCACAACCAGGATCTTCTCGGAATCGTTTGAGCTGTGCATTACGGTCCTTTGTAGAACCCTTAATTGAAGCAAATCCAATCCCTTTCTTTTTTAAATACATCTCAATGATCGCTAACATGTCTAAATACTGAGAAAAGACCACCACCTTCTGCCCGCTTTCTCTCGCTTCATATAAAAGCTCCACAAAAAGATCCCATTTTCCAGAACTATGCCGCGTATACTGAGACGCAGCATCCAAAACTAAAGCGGGATGATCGCAAATTTGCTTCATCTTCGAAAATGCAGAAAAAACATGAAGATAAGGCACTGGTTTGGACGTATCTTTAATCTCTTGATACACCGTTTTCTTCATCTGCAAAATCACATCCTGATATAGGGCTTTTTGCTCTTCTGTTAAATCACAATACGCAATCTCTTCGATTTTCTCAGGAAGATCTTGCAATACATCTTTTTTCTTCCTTCTTAAAATAAATGGCTTGATAAGACGCCCTAGCACCGCTTTTGCCGATGCATCATGCTGCTTTTCTATAGGCTGAACAAAAAGCTCGCGAAACACTGTATCCGACGGCATATATGAAGGAAGAACCACATCGAATAAAGCTTTTATTTCCCGCAAACGATTCTCTATGGGAGTTCCTGTCAATCCAAGACGCATTTTTGCATTCAAAGAACAAAGAGCTTTATGTGTCTGCGATGCTTGATTTTTGGCAATTTGAATTTCATCAAAAATCGCAAGCTCAAATCGGAATTGACCAAGGTCCTCTTTCGATAAGCGCAAAATGCCATAGGATGTTAAAAGAACATCATACTGAGAATCAAAATCATCTAGACTACGAGAAAGACCGTAATAAGTACTCACTCTCATTTGAGGCAAAAATTTATGAAGCAATTCTTGCCAGTGATAAATCACAGATGTCGGACATACAACTAAATACTTGTGTCTTTTCCCCTCATCGCTATTTGTAATGGCCGTCAAAAGAGCCATCGCTTGGTGCGTCTTTCCTAACCCCATATCATCACAGAGAAGTCCTGACAACCCATTACAGTATAAAAACCAAAGCCAATGAACTCCTGTTTCTTGATAGGGCCTGAGCGTCGATTGCAGTCCTTTTAAATCCAAAATAGAACGCGTTTCGAATCGAGAGATTTCTTGCAAAAGAGCTCTCGTTTCTTGAGAAACTAGATCTCTCCCTGTAGGCTCTTGAATTTCCTCAAATGCATTCAATCGAATCCATTCCATGGTGCTCAAACGAAGCATGCCACGTTTACGATCTAATTTATTCTTGGCTAACCCTCGGAGCCAATTATAACGAGACTCTTTGAGATGAAGAAGCCCCGCCTTAGAGAAAAAATGTCTTTTTTTCTTGGAAAGCGCATTCCAAATAGAAAACACATCGTGAGTCCCAAATTCAGATTCATAAACAACCTCAACGGACCACTCGTCCATTCTTTCTTTAGGACTCCCAACAATTTTACGAATCCTCAGATGCAGATCCTGAGGAATTTTTAACCGAGAGTCCATATCGAGGATATACGGTTTTAATGCATCCAGTTCGAATCCCAAAAAAGCAATCTCATGCGACTCTAAAATCTCCACTTCTTTTCGATATCTCTCAGGAACGCGCAAATGAGGTGGAATCAATGAAAACCCTTTCCCTTCAACATAGACATAATCTCCAAAAGATCGAATTTGGGTAGCATCTACTTCTGGGGCGTAACGAATCTTAGGACAAAGAACGATAAGCCCTTCTTCATTTAAACCAATGGAGACGCCCATCTGTTCGATGGGGATCTTTTCACTAAAAAAACCATGCACTAATTCAAGCTCGTCTTTATGCCCTGAAATAAATGAAGAAACTTCATCCTTAGGAACTGTAAGTCCGGGATATAAAGGGAGCCTTCCTTGACTCTCTTTTTTCATGTAGAAGCCCTGTCCAAAGACATAGATCCATTCATCAAAATTCAGCGTTTCTCCACTTGGGAAATTCAACTCCACATCAAAAGTAAGTTCTCCCTCTTCTGATAAGATATAAATAAGCCGCGACTCTAAACTGCCCAAATGCGTCTGGAACCCGGGGAATTGATGAAGCCATACGCGATGCCGATTCACAAAATCAGCAACACCTTCTTTCTGAATGATTTTTTCCTTCCCCTCAAAGAGCCACTCTTCCACTAAATAAAACCCAAGATTCGGAAGATACACCCAAGGAATAAACCAAGAGGCCTCCTCCTGCTGCATATCTCTTGGCTCAAAAATATAGAGCTGTATCTTCAAATTTCCCTGTGAATCAAACTGCAACTGATAACGAGCCTTCACAGGCTCTTTCCCAATTTTTATGAATGAAGAAAGCTCGCTTGAAAACAAAGTCAGCACTTCGGTAATACGGGTCTCACCGAATAATCCATCTTTAGGAAATAAAAAATCTCCTCTTCGATAGAATCCTTCCCCCTGCACATACAACCAATCTCCTACAGGATATCCATCGGAGGATTCTTTCACGCTTTCTTTCTCTCGATAAGAAATTTTCAAGATCCGCTCTTTCTCATGATAAACGACATTTTGAATCCAATCTCTTTGAGGATCAAAAACAGAAATATTCGAACGAACATATTTCAACGATGGAATTAAAAGAGGAAAATGCACTTCAGGAATATAAAAATAGACGTTTAAATCCTTAAATTGGGCATAAAGCTCATGAGGAAGAGGACTCCCTTCTAAACGAAGAGTATACGCATCTATATCCTCCGCCTGCATCATAAGCCACTTTGCCAAATCAGACCAAAAAGAGAGCTCAAACGCAAGCTGAGAACTCAACTTTCCTTCTCTATAATTTGCACTCTCCTCCGGAGACAAATTCGAAAATTTTAAAGACGTTTCTTCCGTTTCTTTCACTTTTTTATGAATGATCGCTGTTAATTTTTCTTGCACGCTATCATTAGAAGCGAAAATCGAAAAAAGAAGTTTTTTCGTGTCCGAGAAACCCTCATAACCTTCGGTTGTCTTTTGTAGACAATCCGGTAAATATCCAAGTCTCTTTGCCGCTATATCAAATAAAAAATACCAAAGAGACTTCTGAAAACGAACATGGAGAGGCTCTTTGTGTCCGTGAAATATAGATAAATAACTCGCAGCTAAATGAACGCACCCTTTGCCTTCTTCTGAAATTTTGCAATTACAGAAAAAATCAGAAACCTCTCCATCGTCTTTAATCTGCAAGAAACTAAATGCTTTTTTCTTTCCCTTTTCCTGAACCTCAATTTGATATGTGCCTCTAGAGAAAATCACATCACGAACAGCCCCCGCCTTTAAAAGAGCATTTGCGCTCATTACATTCGCTGCGACAAAATCGGGAGGGGCATGCATATAGACCTTCCCCCCATTCTATGGACTTCACTTATTTTCGGAAAGAGGCCCTTCGAGGAGATATAGTGGATTAAATGATAAATTGCACATTTTGGCAGAGCCAAAGCGTTGAATTTCCAGAAACGCAACGCGCATTGTATTATCTTCAATACTATGCGCGGTTGCGTTTCTGGAAATTCAACGCTTTGAACTCCGTCAGAAAACCGATTCTTCAACTGTCTTCGGCATATACAACCTAGAGGAAATAAAATAGGAATGACCGCAAGCAGCAGGATAAGTAAGATAGAGAATTTATCTTACTTATTCTGCTGCTTGCGATCATGTGCATCTTGTTTTTTCCTAATTCTCTAGGCTTTTTAAACAAGAGCTTCAACTTCTTGAGAAATTTCTTGAACAGACTCTTGGGAAATAGTAAGAGACGCCTTCAAATCCCAGATTGCTTTCTTTAAAGCATCAAGATGAAGCTCTTCTTTTGCTGAAATGATAAAGAGAGTCGAAGGATCAAAAGGATATTTCTCCTTAAATGCATCAACAAGTGTTGGAGCTGCTTCCTGATCGATTTTATTCAGAGCCACAAGAAAAGGCTTCTCTAAAAGACTTGGATTGTAAGCAGCAAGTTCACGCCGCAGCATCAAAAATTCTTCAAATGGATCTCTCTCTTCATAAGGAGCAAGTTCCATAAGAAAAATCAAAATTGATGTTCTTTCAACGTGTTTCAAAAACGAAATCCCAAGTCCCCGATTTTCCGATGCCCGCTCAATGAGTCCCGGAATGTCCGCAATCAAAAGCTTTTGTCCATGTGGACCCTGTAAAATTCCAAGATTTGGCCTTAGCGTAGTGAATGGATAAGGAGCTATTTTCACCTGAAGATACGCAAGCTTTGAAATCAAAGTTGATTTACCTGCATTCGGCATTCCAACCAACCCCACATCAGCAATGAGCTTTAATTCCAAATCTACTTCACAAGATTCCCCTAGCGTCCCTTCCGTGCAAACATAAGGAGCCTGATGCGTCGATGTCTTAAAGCGGCTATTTCCTTTTCCACCCTTACCACCCTGACAGATTTTCAACACCTGATCGGGCTGAGTAAAATCGAAAAGAACTTCTTGCGTAGCATGATCTTTGACTAAAGTGCCAAGAGGAACTTTTAGCACACGGTTTCGGCCATTTCTGCCAGTTCGATTATTAGCTTCGCCGGGCATCCCATTTTCTGCTTTGATAATTCGATGATTGCGCAAGTGCTCTAAAGATGGGATTTGAGGATCGGCCTCTAAAATCAGAGACCCTCCATTGCCACCATCGCCGCCGGCAGGCCCCCCTTTGGGGATATATTTTTCACGCCGCCAAGCAATGACGCCATTCCCACCCTTGCCCGCCAATAATTCAATTGTTACAGTATCGACGAACATGGGTCTTCAACTACTCTGTTGTTGCAACAGGAACGACAGACACGTAAGTCTTATCAGACTTCATGAACTGCACAATCCCATCTTTCAGAGCAAATAAAGTATAATCTTTACCTACTCCTACGTTTTTACAAGGGTGCCACTTCGTTCCACACTGGCGAACAAGAACGCTCCCCGTTGTCACAAACTGCCCCGCGGTCGCCTTAATCCCAAGACGCTGCGAATTCGAATCTCTACCGTTTCTTGTAGATCCCTGACCTTTCTTATGTGCCATGACCTTCTCCTAACTTAAACTACTGCGATTTTCGTGATTTTCACTCGAGAATACTTCTGTCGGTGACCCACCGTACGACGATAGTTTTTACGTCTTTTGTATTTAAAAGCAATTTCTTTAGGACCTTTTACTTCCCCAAGAACTTGCGCATGAACAGCTCCAGGAAGATGAGGACAACCTACCCTGCACTGATCTCCCTTCGCAAACAAAAGAACTTTATCAAATGTTACAGCACCTTCTGCGTGCAAAAGCTCAACGTCAATCTCGTCTCCTTCCCGTACTCGATACTGCTTTCCACCGGTCTCTATGATGGCGTACTGCATGAATTCCTCCCAAATAATGGGAAAAATATTAATCGATCTACAGAAAGACTGTCAAGATGATGTTATAACAAAACCCTCTTTCCTCAGCAATTTCCCTCAAAAACCCCGCAACCTGCAAATAATATTTTTAATAAAAAGCCTCTTAAAAAATAAAATATACAAAAAAAACAAAGCAATTGAAATTAATTAACAAAAACCAATAAAATATATAAATAAACATAACTAATTTAACAAAACAATGATAGACATCAACATTCAACCCCCTGTAGATTATATAAAAGGAAGTCTTTATGGATGTAGCGGCCTTCTTTTAAAAGGAGTAGGCAGCCTTACTTTTGTTCTATCAGAAATCGCCAAGGCTTCCACAATTTTATCAGCAGCAAAAGCAACTGCAAATGGTCTAGATGCACAAATAAGATGGACCCCGTTCGCTGAAAATCTCACAGCGAGCTACCCAGCCCTCAATCTTCTTCTGCCGCCTAGAAAAACCCCGACGGAAGCCACCACCTCATTACCAATCAATCTTCGATCTGCGCTCGTCACGTTTTTATGGTATAAAGCACTGAGCTCTATAGCTCCAAGACTAGACTCTACAGGATCGAATCTGTTAGCCCTATCCAGACATCACTTAGGTCTTTAACCAGAAACTATAATGGATTCAATTATAAATTACATGTTTTGGCAAGTGCTAAAGCATGCAATTTATAATTGAATCCACTATATCTAAAAATTCTCAACGGGCACGAACATACAATCCCCACTTCTTCATTAGATCATTCAATTTTTCCTTTTCCTTTAAAGAAGCAACTCCCCGATCTAATGAACGGATTAAATCTGTATGTTTTCCTTTCACTGCCAAAAAATGAAGTCCGCTATCAGTCAGAGGCCCCGATACAACTCGAAGACGATTTCCATACAAATCATTCACGTAATTTGAAGCTAAAATCGTATCTAAAAAAGCCCCCTTGATCTCCTGATTGACAACAGCATCCAAAAGATGGGAAATCGACGTGTACTCCCTCAATTTTAAATCAGGCATCTTTTGCAACAAAGACTCCGCAGAACGCCCCACTAAAACCCCCAAAAAAGAACCCTTTATTTGATCCAAATCAACGAGAGAATCGATGGGGGCAACCAACACAAGTCCTAAATCCAGAAAATTCTCAGAAAAATCATAGAGAGCGAGATTGAAAGAATATGCAGGCAAAGAAGACAAAACAACATCAAATTGATCTTTTCCCATCCCCTCTAATAAAAAATCCCAATTCGCCCCAATCTTTTCTAAATGAATGCCTCGCTCTTCTGCCATCAACATCAAAAAATCATCAACAAACCCATTCACAACTGCAGTTTGCAATCCAAAATTCCACGAGTACCAAGAATGATCCACGCCGACACGAAGAGGCGTCTTACTTTGAGATGAGCTGCAGCCCCAAAGAAACAAACTGATACCAACCGCAATGAATAACTTCACAAGACCTCCTTTCGAGATTAAGGGTTCATCGATTTTTCACGTCCGTTTTCCAATTTTACAACGATCGTGTTCAGAATATTCCATTCGAACCTTCTGAACAATCTCTGAATCCAAAGGACAAGGAGGCACATCCCAAATTTCCCCTGCATATTTACGAATCGCACAATCAGAAGAAAACCTTCCCATTGCAGAAATATTATGCAATGCAGTCTCTGCCCACACATTCGGTTGTAAAAAGAGGTCTTCTACTTTTTTTTGCGCTTCATAATAGCTACGCAAATCTTGTAAAACGCGATATGTATCTCTCTCTAAAAGATCTTGATAAATAAGAGAAAAAATCGCAGTTTCTTCTTCTATAGATCGGAAGGGCACACGTCTGAACTCT
>CAYVDU010000033.1:0-9367 GCA_964450765.1 uncultured bacterium
GATCGTAAAAATTCGACAGCTTTCGCGCCAGCCAAAATGTGTAATTTTAAATTCAGTCGACTATATACCCGTTCCAGTTGAAAGGCGTCTATTCGAATCGAATTGAAAATCACCAAATTTTCAAGAACGCAAAGCAGGTAGTATTCATGCAATATAATCCGCTCTGCGTTCTTAGAAATTTGGCGAAAAAACCGATTTTTGAACCTTTTTCTGTATACACCCGCTCCTAAATTTATAAAAAAAATTTTGACAATATTTAAATAAAATCTTTATGATTCCCCCCAATCTAACCAAAAAGGCAATAGAAAACCTTAGATTCCGCTAATTTTCATGGTTCTTTTGATCCATTTTTTTATTTTTTCTTCAGGGAAGTAATGATCAACTTTCATAGACACCTCCAGAAAAAACCGAAGACTGGCCAAAACAGCCCAAAAAATAGATGAATTCTGAGTTTTCAAAACTGCCTCCAAACTTAAAGGACTTATGAAGATGACTAACATATCTAATTTGGCATTACCTACACTATTTATCGCTGCAGGTGCAGCTGTTGCTCTATACACTCAACGATCAGGGTGTGAATGCCACAAACAATTCAAAGAACAATATCCAAAAATTGAACAAGCTGTCAGAGGATTTTTTGGCGGTATCGTTGGATATCTAAGCTTACTTTCTGGAAAAATAGCTGTACAACAAATACAATCTAGCGGTCTTTCTGCTAAAATCAACCAATTCGTCCCTGAGTCGGTAACCACAGGATGTCAGGCAATCTACGGAAAATTCTTTGGATAAAATGAACGGCTAAGAACCTTCTCAGTAAAAAATTTCAGTCAATTTTTCAACTGAAATTGCAGGAGTAATATCGACACAACCCCTGCAATTTTATCGATCAAAAAAATCAACGAAAAATTTTACTGAGAAAGCAATAAGTTTCCGAAATTTTTTCACTAAAAGATTTCGGAATCTTTCTAAAAATCGCAACTTTGAATGTGTACCAAAAGTGATCGGAGAAGCAATTTTTAAACCAATTCAAAGCGCTTTACGTTAGACAAACACTATGAATTTTGCATTTTTGAAAATTTGGCAACTTTCAATTTCATCTAAAAACCGATTCGCAAATCATTCTTGGGATACCAATTAGATGTTCAGATTCTTCCAAATTCCGGCATCTTTTTTACTTCAACAAGGAGGTCTACCTTCCCATGTCTTCGACAATAAAAACAAAAATGAGTTCCAAAGGTTTTTAATCTTTCGACGCACTGCAATGGAATGTTATTTTTCATAAATCATTTCAATTGCTATTTAATCGTCAGCCGAATGCAAAGCAAGACGGTTGAGATCGAGTCTTTCTCGACAAGGCCAAAGAAGTCCCTCGCTTAGCAAGGAGAGAAAGTCTGGAGACCGACCATTACAGCCCGCATTCGGCTGCGATCAAATAGCACTTGGAGTATAAACGACTAGAACGCCCATCATTGGAAACTTCGAGAACGCATTGCCGCAGCTTGAAGCACCTCATGGAATATTTCTATCATTCTCGATTCCTGCATCACCTTCAGCCCGGCCTCTGTAGTTCCTTGAGGCACTGCAATCTGATGAATCAGATCATATGGCGATTGCCCCCCTTTCATCACAAGACGAGCAGCGCCCAAGAAAACTTGAGCTGTCATCTCCAGAGATTCAGAATACGACAACCCTTCTTTTTCCCCAAACCGAGCCATCCCATCGATCAAGCGTAAAACAAATCCAGGGCCACTACCAACCATCGCACACAAAACATCCATTGACGATTCAGCGACTTCTTTCAAAATCCCCATACTACCAAAAATTCTTTGAACTACGCTACGAAACTCGGGGAGAGAACTTTTAGAAAATGCAGAAACGCTCATGCCTTCCCCAACCGAAACAGCCAGATTCGGCATAACTCGAGCAATTTGAACTCCGTGACCTAAATACTTTTCATAGGTAGAAAGAGGGATCCCAGCCGCAATTGAGACAAGCATTTTATCTTGAACACCCAAATGAGAAAGATCCTTAAGCAATCCTTCCATCTGAGACGGCCTTACCCCTAAAAAAAGAACATGACTCTCTTTCACCAAATGAGCCAATGAACTCGAAGTAATACAAAACTCCTTCTCATCCTGTAACATCTTTTTAGGATCCCTTCTTATGAAAAGACAGTGTGAACGAGGAATCAGCTTTGCAAGATCTATCGCCTTGAAAATCAAAGACATCATATGACCAAATCCGATAAATCCAATACGATACTCATTCATTTTCATAATTATCCCTATGCCTAAATCTTGTTAAACACCGCTAGAATCATTTTCGGCGCATACCGAAAAAAGATAAGAAAATCAGCTTTGGTGCGAGATTGAAAATTTAGAGCTTTGAACTCGCCCAAAAGCCGATTCTTCATCTTTCTTCGGTATAAAGAGAAAAAAAATTTTTATCCAGAAAAAATGGGGGACTTTTTTCCTGAAATTCCCGATACTTGAATTATCCATTTAATTGAGGTTTTCTTCTCAAATAATGCAAGAATTATTTCGACAAATCTTTGGAATTTATTCCGGAGAAGGCATTAACGCTCTACGATTTGCAAGGCTTGCCGTATTTTGGGCGTTCGGAAGCTCGTGTTTAGACACTCTCTCAGATGGTCTTTTTATAGAAAAAATCGGGGCGGAATTTCTTCCGCGGGTCTATCTTGCCATCGCTCTTGGCATGATCGGGGTCTCGTCGCTGATTTTAGGCGCCCTTAAAATCACCAACCCCTACCGCATCCTGACCATTGCTCTCAGTGTCGGAGTCATCGTCTGCGTAGGAACCGCCTTTATTGTCAGTATCTCCCCTCCCTTATGGTTTTGGTACGCTCTAAAAATAACTGCCAAAATGTTTTTTTCTGTGATGCTTGCCGTCTCTTGGACCTTTATCGATCAATATCATGACCTTCAAGATGCAAAAAGAGTATACGCTCTGTACGGAGGCGCCTACTTTTTCGGAACCATCATTGCCGGCTTTGCGATCAGCCAATTTTTAGATGTCCTTGGATTCTCAGCTCTACTCTATGGAGCCGCCTTTTCACTCCTTTTAGGCCTCGGTGAAGCCAAAAGAATCGCCACAAAAGGGAAGGCAATTCATGATGACAGCACCGAGGGGATCTTTTCTACGAGCAAGGAATCATTTCTCACCATTTGCAAACTCATCCTTCGTTCTCGTTTTTTAATTGCATTGCTTTCATTTAGCCTCTTCATTCAACTCCTAATCACCATTACAGAATTCAACTATATGGAAGTCTTTGGAAAAGTTCTTGCAACAACAGATCTTGATTCTGCAGGAGAAGGTCGAATCTCTGAATTCTTAGGAAAATGTAGAGCCATCGTATCTTGCTTTAACATCTTCATTGGAGTCTTTTTTTATAACCGCTTTGTTCGCAGGATCGGAATCAATAAAATCGTCTTAATCACTCCGATCGCCTTCTTTGCCATCTATTCTTGCTGGATTTTTCAAAATAGCATGGCCCTTGCCATTTTAGGACTCATTGCAATTGAAGGAATTTTATTTACATTTCATGACAATAGTTCTCATCTTCTTCTTAATGCAGTTCCTGCAAAAATCAAATCTAAAGTACGCATTGTCAACGATTCTTTTTTCGAACCTATTGGCATGCTCTTAAGCTCAATGCTTCTTTTCTCTTTCCACTCAGAAAGTAGATGGCTTGGATTTGTACTCACCCTCTTTGCGTTGGGACTTGGCTTAGCCATTTATTCTTCCTATTCGCAAGCCATTTTAAGCAACTTAAAAGAAAATGCTCTTCACTTTGAAAAAAAACTAAAAAGCTGGATTTTTTCCATGAGCAAAAGAGATCAGAAAGAAGCTCAGAAAATCATTTTTAAAGCTCTTCAATCTCCTCGAGAAGAAATGCAAATTCTATCCGCAAAAACGCTTCTTGAACTAGCAGACTCTGCAATGCTTGGAGAAATCTTAGCTACTGCAAAAAGATTCGGAACTCTCTCCAAAATCCAACTCATGAAGTTTTTAGACACAACCCCATTCAATAATCACCCGAGCGTCATTGAAACAATGGATCTCTGGGTACAGGAAAACACATCCCCGGAACTCTCCAAACACGCCAATTTTTATCTCGCCAAAAAAGGGCTTCTTCATCCGGAAAAAATAGAAAACGACCTCGATCATCCCGATTTATTACAACGGGGCGCTGCCATTTTAACCCTACAAAAAACCCTTGCTTATCAATCACTGGAAAGCGCAGCTCTAAACCGTACAATTGCAGCAAAAAAACTAGATCTGATGCTCAAATCAAATAGGATTGATGAGATCAGCATGGCCTTGGATATCCTCGCAGAAGAAAATAGCAGCGATGCAGCAGAGAAAGCCATCTCTTTCTTAAGCCACGACGCAACGCTCGTCAAAAGGGCTGCCGCGCGCGCTATTGCAAAACTCGCATCAAAAAACTTAAGTCGCCATACTCCTCGTTTTATCGAGGAAATGGAAAACACCCGCGACCACTTTTTTAGACTCTCTCTTTTAGAGGCAATTGGAAAAATTTCTGATTCAACGACCATCAAAGATCTTCTTTTAGTAAGCGTTCATTTTCGTCCTACAGAACGAAGGAAAACAGAAGAAATCATCATCTATATGGGACTTAAAATTGTCCCCTTGCTTCTTTCTCTTTCCAAAGACATCTCCATGCCTGAAAGAGCCCGCATTTTAGCCGGAAAAATTCTCGGCAGGCTAGCTCCTGCGCAACTACAAGCGAATCTTTTCGATATTCTTAACATTGAAATTGACCGGGCTTATTTTTATTTTTACTTTGCCCACACCATCCAAAAACAATACCCTCTTTATGATCTCTCAATGCTGCAAAGCGCACTCCTTTCAGGGTACCAATCAGTGATTGATTTCGTGATCCACTTATTGGGAGCCGCCGGATCTTTAGAGGACCCGGAACTCATCGTCAGAGCTCTTCATAACCGCAATGCAAAAATTCACTCACATGCCATTGAAAGCCTAGAAAAGACATGCAATACAAAGTTATTTCGACTTATAGCGCCTCTGATTGATGATTTGCCTTTAGAAGAGAAAATGCGTGCATGCCTTGACTGGCAGGGCAATTTTCCAAAATTATCACTTTCCGAACTATTAAATAAACTCGATGATTCACCCCTTCTTTTTGATAAAATTGTTGCCGTCCGCCTAAAAACAAAATTGCAAATGCCAAATTGGAGACAGGACTTAAGAGAGCTCATGAAGCACTCCGATGAAACATTGCATAAATACGCATATGAGTTGTTAGAAACATGAAAAGCCTGATTGAAAAAGCATTTTTTTTAAAAAAAATTACCCTCTTTAATGATCTTGAACTCGAACTGTTGCTTGCCATCGCAGAAAAACTGCATGATGATGATTATGATGCCCATGAAAAAGTCTTTTCCTCAAAACAAGTAGCCAACAGAATCTACCTGATCTTTGAAGGAATCGTGCAAATTTTTGATGATAAAAACAAAATTCTTTCAGAAATTCATAGCGGAGACTATTTCGGAGATGAATCCCTCTTTAATGAAGAACCAAGAGCTTACTCAGCCATCTGTAAAACAGATACTCTTCTTCTCACTTTATCCCGCAGCCACCTTCTCTCCATTATTTCCGAGTGTCCCTCTATAGCGATTTCCCTGTTGCATACCTATTCTCAGAAACTCCCTTGCCGATTTTATCCCAAGGAGCTTCTTCTTCTACCATGAAAATTAGAACACGTTTACTTCTTTTTCTCCTCCCTACCCTCACCCTCGGCATCACACTCATTGCAACGCTGATTGCCTATAACTGGTATCATTTCATAGAAAATATTAAAGCCGGAGTCTCCCTCATCCAAGTGCAAGAGAACTTAAGCGACAGTCTCTTTATTGTCTTTTTAGGAGCTTCTCTCACGATCACAATCATGCTTGTTACTCTTTTCATTATCGCAAATAAAATTTCCAATCCGATCCAAAAACTCAACAACTCCGCTCTTGGTATTGCCGCGGGCGATTATGAAGAACCCATTACGATAGCAGGCCCTAAAGAAATTACCGAACTTGCCAATACGCTCAATATTATGCGCGAATGTCTTTTAGAAAATATTAATCGTCTTAAAGAAAATTCGCGCCTCAGAGAGAAAATGTATGGAGAATACGAATGCTCTATTTTGCTTCAGCATCTCATGCTACAAAAAAATATCGATGATTGCAGGTCCGATGCCGTTGCCATTAAAGCGATCTCTTTCTTCTCGGAAAACCCAAAAGGAATTCTTCTTTCTTTACCTAAAAAAAACCACCTGGATCGTTTTGATTTACACCTTACAGAAGCATCCCAAGAAGGCTTTGAGGGCATGTATCAACTCCTCTCGCAAAATAAAAATGCCTCAAGTTCAACTCACCTTTTTTTAGATCGATTTGCATCCGTTCTGCATATCAATGAAAAATCTTGTGTCCCCTTTGTGTGGTCATTCAATAAAAAACAATTTTTACCTCTTACCAATTCTCAAGTCGCAGTGGAATCAGGCGACTTTTTTTTCCTTTATAATCAAGGGTTTTTCAATCACTACAAAAACCCCCAACAAATCACCAATTTTCTTGCCAGAGTGCTGAAAATATTCGCCCAAGATGGCCTAGAAACAATGACAAGCATGTTACAAAAAGAAATTGCTTTTTCAATGAAGCGTAAAGAGATGATCGAAGATATCCACTTACTCTGCTTTCAAATACTTACCTAGTCCTCTGTTCACAAAAAATTCACAGAGAAAATAGCTCGCTGACAGATCTCTAGCCAAAAATGAATTCAAAAATATAATATATACATATAGTGGATTCAATGGAGAGTTGCATATTTTGGGCCGTGTCACAGCGCCGAATTTCAACGATCGCGATTTGTATTGCATTGAGTTAATAATATACAACTTACGATCGTTGAAATTCGACAGCTTTCGCACCTGCCAAAATGTGTAATTTATAATTTAATCCACTATATAAGCGGGAGATCTCACACTGTATGAATTTGGCGTTGGCATTTATGAGAACCTTATTCATGGTTCTCAGCATTATTTTTATGATCATCTATATGATTTCAGGAAAAGAAGGACACACTTTAGCAAATGTGGGATGGGGTCTTTTGTTGGGAATCGGCCTGGGAGGATTACTCATTGGCTTCGATATTTTATTCCGCAGATTTAACCTCCGAGCTTTTAACATTGCTCTTCTTGGCCTTTTCTTTGGATATCTCATGGGACAAGCTCTTGTCCTAATTCTCAGTGCAATTCTTGACATTAGCGCTGCATCCGTCCACTTAAATCCTCAAGTCATTGAAGTCTTCAAAATCTCTCTTTTCCTCTTCGGTCTCTATCTTGGAACTCTCATGACTTTAAAAGCTGCTGACGAAATCTATGTCAATATCCCCTTTGTAAAATTCACACCGACTACAAATAAGAAAAAAGATCTTCTTCTTGACAGCTCTGTTTTATCAGACGCCCGGATTATCGACATGGCAAGCTCCGGCATTCTAGATAACCACGTTGTCATTCCCCGATTTCTCATCAAAGAATTATATGCTCAGGTCGAACTTTCCGATGAAATGTCCCGCACCAAGGCAAAAAGAGCTCTTGAAGTCATTAAAAAGCTAGAAGACATTACCACACTAGAACTCAGATACAACGATACAGATTTTCCTGAAATTAAAGATCCTATGAACAAAATGATCCGGCTTGCTCGCTTGATTGATGCAAATATCATAACAGCAGATATTAGCCGCGTTCAAATTGCCAGCATTGAAGGTGTACAAATCATCAATATCCACGCCCTTTCCAACGCTCTAAAACCATTAATGCAAGCAGGAGAACAGATCAAAATCAAAATTCAGCGCTATGGAAAAGAACCAAGACAAGGGATTGGTTATTTAGATGACGGCACTATGGTTGTCGTCAATGGCGGAGGTCAATTCATCGGAGAAATCATCGAAGCTCAAGTACTTTCCGTTAAACATACAACATCAGGTCGTATGATCTTTTGCAACGCTATGAATACAGATGAAAAATATCCAACCCACTACGACCACAACGAAGAACAATGATTCTTGGACTTGGCAATGACATTCTTGAAATCGATCGTATTCGAGGAAGCATCGAGAGGCATGGTCTTCATTTTTTAAATCGCCTCTTTTCACAAAAAGAACAAGACTATTGCTATAAGTTCCAAGACCCTTCTCCCCATTTTGCCGGAAGATTCTGTGCAAAAGAAGCTGTTGCAAAGGCGCTCGGCACAGGATTTGGAGCTCATTTATCTTGGCATGATCTCGAAATTCTCAACGATGAGCATGGAAAGCCATCTGTCTTTCTCTCTGCTCAGATTCGACTCAAGTATAATAACCCCGTGATTTTAATCACCATTAGCCATTGCACTGCTTACGCAACAGCAACAGCAATCTGGGTTAAGCAGTAGTCAATAACCGATTCATACGTTCAAGCAACTCAACTGCAGAAACCACCTCAATTTGATATGAACTTTCATCATCAGGCCTACTCGCATCCATAAGAATCCAATGCTCTAAGTCAAGATCTTCTATCGGTATCCGATTTGCTATAAAAGCCCTTAAACAAACAACGATTTTAGAGGGCCTTGTTCCATAATGACCCGTTGTGTTATTCAATACCCACCTAGCGCCTCTTTTGACCAGTGACCCAGCAAAATCAACCCCCTGTCCACGAGATAATGACGAATGATTCACTCCAGTAATCGAAGGCTGTGATTTTACTTTTGGATGGACGTAAACCTTTCCTCTATTTACAACAACGCAGTTCTGGACTCCATCTGGAATGATACCGGGTATTGCGTCTATAGACTGAACATTGCTTACTCTGTATCTCTCTTTATTTTGTGGATTAAAATACTTCACAACATTAAAACCGCTTTCCTTCAAAATCTCAATTTTTCTCTGGTCGGACGGCGCTAAGGACACAGCCTCTAAGAGGTCAGGGGTCAAACGAAAATATCCATCCTTATAGACAGCGATCATATCCCCCTCTTCGTCCCGAATCTGCATTCGGAGAGAAAAAACCTCCCCAATATAACCGGGCTTTAAAGGCAACTTACTTAACATCCTTATACCAAAAACACTCATACATCCAACATATTATAAATTATTTATTAATAATTATAGCAAATAACATGATTAATACGATATATTTTAATACTATTTTTCAGCATTTCTGACATTTCGCTAAAACACCATCTCTTTACATACGTAAACAACTGAACAAGAAAATCTTCTATAAACCTGAGTTTTGGATTTATCTCCTTGTAAATGAAAACCTTTTCGCGAAATCTTT
>CAYVDU010000034.1:0-2004 GCA_964450765.1 uncultured bacterium
GCTTTCGCACTTGCCAAACTATGCAATTTTTCATTGAAACCACTATAGCAGAGATATCCATGGGCGCTTCTTAAAAAAATTATATGGTGAAAGAAGGTAGGCTAAAAAGCCTACCCTTTTTGTTTTATTTTGCTACTCTTCTAGAGTCTCCATACATTAAAATCTTTTGAATCAATGGATCTTTTGTATCTTGTTTTGAGTTGCGGCTCATGAAAACAGCTCCGGGTCCAAATGAAACTCCGCCGGATCCTAGATGGGTTGTGCAACGAGCATTGCTTACTTTCAGGTTGTCATGATAGAGAGAACCTAATGTTGGGAATCCATCGTACGCAACGGCTCTTCTTCCTACCCATCGCTGTGCAATGCCTTTTTCTTCTAAGAGATCTAACTCTTCAGCACTCATGAGTTTCCCTTGAGTCTGATACCCACAAGCAAGTGAGATAAATTCTGGTAATACATTGTTAATCATATTCAACTGAAGGAGATTTCTGTCTTTTGCAAATTTTTCATTTTTGTTTGGTTTTTTATCGCCGTAAAACGATTTAGTCCCTGCGACTCCAATGAAAATGTGATTTTCTTTGAATCTTGCCTGCCAAGCCAAAACAACTCCTTCTTTGTGTACTTCCATGCAATGGGAGAAGTTCTTGTAGGTGTCGATTTGATCTTCGGAAAGAGGGATTGTGAGGAATAAAGAAGCTCCTGCAAAAGCTGCATAGGCTGGTTCACTAAACCCGAGATGGTGAAGAGTCCCGACTGCTTCTCCGGGGCAAAATACATATTGAGGAAGAATCTTTGTTTCATTTTCTATGATCTCCTCTCCTGTCTTTAGTGTGAATCCAATGATGTGGAGATTTTCGGAATGAGCATTGAATTTTACAGCTGTTACTTCACTGCCAAACTTGAGCTGAAAGCAATCTTGAATTTGATTGTTGGAATCTTTGTATTGTCCCATGATTTTCTTTAAGTAAGAGTAGAATTTAGGTAGGAAGGATCGGATGTCAATACAACCTCCAGGTCTAAATAGGGCAGTACAATCATTATGCCAAATGCGCTTCATGTTTGTGTCTAAATCAGAATGATCTATGCAGAAATCAGTTAAATATGGGTCAATTGTAATGACTTCATCAGGTGATAAAAGAACACAATTTTGATATTCCAATTTTTCGTAATCCGCTTTCATATTCATTGCGCGGTTTTGTGCATTTTGGATGCCGTAGATAAGATCAATCCGATAGCCGTCATGAAGGGCTTTTTGAGAAGGATTTTCTGGCTCATGGCAAGGATTGAAGTTGGATGTTTTTAAAATCTCTTTTAGCTCAGCATCAGCCTCATCATACATCTCTTGCCAAAGCTCCATGCTTTTTTTTCCAAGCGTTAGTAAAGAGAGCGTGCGATCATCATGGTTTTTATCAGAACCATAAGAGGCGACAGAGTTTTTAAATTTGATGGCTGATTCAGAGTTATTGACTCCATCTACATCATTTATGCGAATACCCCCTGGTTGGTTGAAAGGGATGGCTAATTTTTCAATGAGTTCAGAACCACGTGGAACTACGCTTAAGATTTCATCGATAGTAAGGCTTGGCATAATGTTGTAGGCAGCATTTGAGGATGGTTGGCCTGTGCTTGATTCAGTCAAAGAATGGTCTTTCTCATAAACAGTAATGCAAATTCTTGTGTTGTTTTGTTGAGCGTTTTTATATGCATAATACGATTCGAGAGCGCCTATAATACCGCCTCCAATAATAATCGTTTTCTCGTTGATTTGAGTGTCGATTGGTATGTCGGCATGTAGGGCGCTACTGAATATCAGGATAAATACAGAGAGAAATTTCATTTTGATCCTCTTATTTTTTTATGATGAAACTAGAAAAAAATTTTAAGCACTCTAACAAGAGTCGTTGGATTTTTCTAGTATTATCTTTCTTGAAAATGAAGAGAGATTGAGTTGATGCAATAACGTAATTTGCCGGGTTCAGGTCCGTCATGGAAGACATGGCCTAA
>CAYVDU010000034.1:2014-9353 GCA_964450765.1 uncultured bacterium
TCCGTGTAGTAAACAGATTGAGGATTTATTGGTTTTGTAAAACTAGGCCATCCGCTATTTGCATTGTATTTGTTTTCTGAATGAAATAGTGGATTTTTACAAGCTGCGCATAGATAGAATCCTTCTCTTGTTGTAAGGACATATTTTCCTAAAAAAGATCGTTCCGTTGCTTTTTGCCGCATGACTTTATAGCGCTCGGATCCAAGGATTTCTTGCCATTCTGCATCAGTATGCGTTATTTTTTGCATCACAAGTAAAAAAACAAGAAGAATCATTTTTAGAGTCATTTTGTCTCTTTTTAGTGATTCATGTATTATTCTGCAATTTATTGAGAGGGTGTATCAAAGCGATGGATGTGGAAGAAATTAAAAGGGCGCGTGTGCCAACAGAACTTGTATGGAAGGCATGGTCTCAATCTCATATGGCTCATGGGGGAGGAAAATTGGAAAATGGAGCTTTAGGACAGATGAGCCAGGGGAAAAAAAAAGGTTTTTCTTATGAAATTGCAAATGTTGTTCCTGGAAGGAGTTTTTCCACTGTCTGGAAATTATTTTTAGTCCGTTTGTTTTTTTACCATACGGTGTCCCCTATTTTAGAGGGTTCTGAAATTCGCTATGGATTTGATCTGAAAGGGCCGCTGGCCTTTGTATTACGCCCTTTTTTGTTAAAAAAGATTCGTTTTCATCTTGCTTCTGCATTAGAAGCTTTTGTTAGGAAATTAGAACGTAGCCAGATATGAGAGTCTTACTGTAGGAAAGGCTGTTAGGGAATATCCAGGAAGAAAGCCCATTGTTTTGTATCCAAATTCCCCTTGAAATTCGATGAGGGGACGGAAACAATAGGATGCGATTAGAGAGGCTCCAAATCCAATAGATTGTTCCTGTTGCTGGCGGGAGGAATAAAGAGGAGGGTCGTTTCTTGGATCTGATGTAAAATCGATATCAAAAACAGATTGATTTCCTGGATTGAGTAATAGTTTGGGTTGTCTCCAAATATCGAAACGAGAGCCAAGGGTTATTTTTTGAATCGTCCAGATATGAGGGGCAAATAACCCGGCGCCCCAGTATTTGTTTTTTGCATGAGATCCCCCTTTTAGATAAAAATAGTAAGGGGTTTTATTGTGTAAAAGGTAATTTTCAACAAAGATCTCAGGCCCGAAGGGAGTAAGTCCTAACCGAGCTCCGAATAGGTATTTGTATCCTTTGATGGGGATCATCGGGATCTTTGTTTCTTTTCCAGAAGACAGGAAATGAAACCATGCAAAAAGAGAATAATAAGTAAAAGGATCGATCAGATTGATCCAGGCTAGATTGCGCAAGCGGGAGACAGTGCATTTTCCTTTGGGGTATGTAAATTGAAGCCATCGTACATAGTCTTTAAGATCGTGTCCTATAGAGTCGAGATCATCAATGTCTATCTCTGAGGCGTACAGATTGAGATTGTATTGGCAAGAAAGGTAAAGAACGGTTTGTCTTGGATCAATGCGATTCGCCGTAAGCCATTTTAATTTTGTTGTATTTGCTAAAATGGCTGTGGATTCGATGCCTGCCATCGCAATGCTGGTTAGCTCTGTCGTTGTGATTGAAGAAGAAATCAGAAAGTGAGTGCTTGCATCTCCGGATCCGTAAGGAGGAGGGAAAGAAAAATGATATCCGGTTACTTCTGCTTTTCCATGATGAATATCGCGGATTCGATATCCATGACCAAAGACTTCATGTTGAACGACCATTGTAAAGTAATTTAAAGGAAGCCAGACAAGGGTCATTTCATTGAGTCTCCAGGCTCTAGCAAACATTTCCTTGGAGTAGGCAAAGTCCGTTTTTTTGATGAGGGATGTGCTTACTTTTTCGATAAGACGCGTTCCGAAAAGAAGATCTTCCCCGCCTGCATAGGGAGACATGTGAATATCGTAGCAGAGTTGGTAGGGTGCTTTGGCTAATAGTTCAAAAGGGGGGGAGGTTTCTGGATGGTTAAATACAGGAGATAGTGGGATTTGTGCGAACAGTGACAGGGGTATGTAAATGGAAATGGCTTTTAAAACATTTTGAAAAAGAATTGTCTTTCCGTTATGCATAGTCTGTATGAGATGTGCTGGATACTGTACTGCTATTGGGTATGACATCTTACGCCTTTTCCATTTTTTACAGGTAACGGGAACTTCTCAGTTATATCGAGATGTGATTCATAGTCAGCCAAAAGATGAGAAAGGGCTTAAGCGTGATATTTTTTATTACGCCTTCGGGGTTGTTGTTTTTTGGGGATTTTCTGAAAACGAGGAAAAAGAGCTGCTTGGCCATCTCAAAAGATTTGAAAAAGAGTCTCTTGCGAAAATTGAATTGGATGAATTTACCTTTTCTTATGCAGATAAGATGAGGATCGAAGAAGATGAGATTGTTCTGCATAAAAAAGATGCCATGGTCAAGATGTCTCTTTCTTATGCCATTGGACAGTCTGTTAAATTGACAGTTTTTGAAGAAACAATTGCCAAAACTGTTGAAAGCTGTAAGCAATTGCCTAAGGATCTGGCTTTGAAGGGGAAGATTTCTTTATCCCGTAGGCAAACCTCGCAAAAGATGGGGGAGCTTTTTCTAGAGAGAAACTATATTAATTTACATACAGAAATTTTAGATACCCCCGAGTTTTTCTGGGAACATTCTGAGTTAGAGCCATTTTATCGTCGAATGATTCATTATCTCGATGTAAATAAGCGTGTTGAGTTATTAAATCGAAGGTTGAATTTAATGCATGAACTCTTTGAAATTCTAGGAGATGAATTAAATCACCAAAAAACATCTCGTCTAGAAATGACGATTATTGTTTTGATTGTTATAGAAGTTGTGATTGCTGTTTTGCGAGATTTGTTTCATATAATTTAAGATTCTTTGTTTTAGATAATTATATTGATAATTGTTTTTCTTATTTAATTCTGTTAGATTTGATTTAGAGGGTGTCGATATTTCCAAGCTTTGTACGGGGCAAAAACGGGATCGATGGGGTTCCTATATGGTTTTGTGGGGGCGATCATTGATCTTAAAAGACATGCGTATCTTGTTTTTGTCTTGTATTTGGTGTTGTCGAATTCATTTTTTTTCTGAAGGGTAGAGGGTTATGAAAGATTTTTATCAGTTATTTTTACAAGAATTGAAAGACATTTATGCCGCTGAAAAGCTTTCGTTAAAATTAATGACGAATGTAATTCATGCTGCTAAATCATCGAAATTAAAAGATGCTTTAAAACAGCATACAGAAGAGACAAAGATGCAAGTGAAGCGTTTAGAGCAGATTGCTGCTGAATTGAAAGAAGATTTTTCCACAGCAAAATCAGAAGCAATGCAAGGTATTCTTAAGGAATGGGCGAATGTTGTAAAACCGCACTTTCAAAATGATGTGCAAGATGCTGCGATTATCGGTTTTATGCAAAAAATCAAGCATTATGAAATAGCTCTTTATGGGGTTTTGAAGACTTTTGCTAAGCATTTGAATATGACAAGGATAGAAGATTTTATTAAAGATTCAATTCGAGAAGAGGGAACCGCGGACAAAAAATTAACAGAGATTGCTGAAGGAACCTTATTTATCGGTGGTGTTAACATTAAAGCTTCTAAAAAAGTGGCTTAATCGTTAGTGCGTGGCTCTATAAACAGGATCTCTTGTATAATTTACAAGAGATCTATTAGACAGGGCGGACGTTAATCGCTTCGGGACCTTTCCTTCCAATGATTTGCTCATATTCGACTCGTTGGCCATCATCTACAGAATGATCCGGAGTCTCTATGTTTGCTGCCTGAATATAAATATCTCTTCCTTTTTCATCTGGGGCAATAAATCCAAAACCTTTGTCTTTATTAAACCATTTAACGGTACCTTTTGCCACGTTTCCTCCTAAGGCTCTCGAGTTAATACTTCTTTTTCCCCTTCGCTCTTCGCTACGAGAACGGCGCAGCAGCTATCGCTAAACACATTGACTGTGGTGCGGCACATGTCAAGGATTCGATCTACGGCAATAAAAAGGCCGATACCTTCAGCGGGAAGCCCGATAACATTAAGGATGACTAGAACGGCGACTAGGCTTGCAGACGGTATTCCAGCAACTCCCATTGAGGTAATTAAGGACATGATCACAACAACGAATTGTGTAGTGAGCGAAATTTCAATTCCGTAGGCTTGTGCAACGAACATAGCAGCCACGCATTCATAGAGAGCAGATCCGGACATGTTGATGGATGTTCCTAGAGGTACTACCAAACTGCAAACGCGGTTGGATACCATGGCTCTTTTTTCCACGCAATCAATGGTAATAGGGAGCGTTGCGGAGGATGAGCTTGTGGAAAAGGCTGTCATAAGAGCTGGGTACATAGCTTTGAAATGCCTTTTTGGAGACACTCTTGCAATTAGTTTTAGAAGTAAGGGAAGTCCTATAAACATAAATACAATGAGACCAATAAGGACCGTTGCAAAAAAGAGAGCGACGGATCCTAAGGAATGGATTCCTGTGGTCATAAACACTTTAGAAACTAAACAGAAGACTCCGTAAGGAAGCAGTTTCATGATGATCCGAGTAAATTGAATCATCGTTTGGAAGAGGCCTTGAAAGAAGTTTTTCAAAGCGGCTCCGGGTTTTTCTTCAATCTTTGAGATGCAATATCCAAAAATAAGACTAAAGAAAATGAGAGCTAGCATATTGCCGGCAGCAAAGGCTTTGATGATATTTGAAGGAATAATTGATGTGAGAAGTTGGATGAAGGCAGAGCCTTGATTGGTCTCGAGATGACTTTTGATTTGGCTGATTCTTTCCGCTCCAATATCGATCGTAGAGGGGGAGATTGTTGCTCCCGGTTGAATGATATTCACAAAGAAAAGACCGATTAATATGGCAAGTAAACTGGTTCCGATATAGAAGGTAAACATTTTGATCCCTAATCTGCCGAAATCCTTTTCTTCACCGACTTTAGAGATTCCAACGATAATGGACGAAGAGACTAAAGGAACGACGATCAATGTCAATGCATTGAGAAATAAAGAGCCGATGGTATCGACGATCGAATAAATGGGAATACCGTAGAGGGATCCTTTTTCTCCCACCCAAGTACCGAAAAGAATGGCGATAGCAATAGCAATGAGAACATCCCAAGGGTGTTTGCGTTTTTTATGCATGTATAGAGAACTCCAAATGGGTCGATTTTATCGATTTTTCAATGATCATGCAAAGAAAATCTCGCTCCGGGTTTGATTTTATGTTTTTCAAACCATCCTTGGGGTACTTCAAGGGCATATTGAGCAGGCGCTGGGCTGGAGTAGAGGATTAAAGGTTCCTTCGCATTTTTTGGAGGATCCATGTCTTGTATGGCAATCAGTTCTTTGGATTGATTAAAAAAACCAATCGACAGAGGGATGTATGTGTTTTTCATCCAGAAGGTGAGATGGGATGATTTTTCGTAAACAAAGAGCATTCCTTGATCATCCCTTAAGTGGGATCTTCCCATGAGCCCTTTTTCTTTTTCTGAGGAAGTTTTGGCGATCTCTACTGTCAGGGAGCTCTCTTCAATTTGCATTTTTGCTGTCTGAAGGAGAATAGCGAGGATAGTTGTAAAAAAATTCATAATGGTAAACAATCATCAGATTCCGGAAACTCCCGGCTTCGGGATAACTATACTTTTTTTGAATTTATATGAAAAGACATTGGGTTTTATGTTTACTATTTCCTGGTTTCCTTGCGGCTAGCAAAGTGGTGCTTCCTGTTGCGCATAAAGAAGTTCCGTCTCCTTGGTTTACAGGGCCTCTTTTATCTCCTTCTGCTGCGGTTGTTCCTTTAGGACATTTTAATTATGAGC
Organism: uncultured bacterium; assembly: GCA_964450765.1. Lineage (GTDB taxonomy): Bacteria > Chlamydiota > Chlamydiia > Chlamydiales > SM23-39 > DAIDHZ01. The sequence continues at coordinate 7,846 of CAYVDU010000034.1, forward strand.
CTTATCTTTATGTGATTGCAAATACAGGTGTTTATGATGGCGATTGGCGTCTTCATAAAAATTCTTCTAATTTATGGAATATTAGTTTCCAGCCTGTTTTGCAGGCAGGGATTGCTTCTTGGGCGAATCTGGAGATCTCTCCTTATTTTAATTATAATTACACAAGTCATGCGGGGAAGTGGATTTTTGGAGATTTTCCTTTGCTTTTGTCTATTCAGCTATACGCGCCAGCAACATCAGACGCAAACATTCCTTACGTGAAACTGCAGATACAAGAAACGTTTCCAACGGGAAAATATCGTCATTTAGATCCCAAGAAGAAAGGAACTGATATAGGCGGGGCGGGAACGTTTAACACAACGCTTGGGCTTGTTTTAGGTCAATTATTTCATTTAAAAGGGGTTCGTTTTCTTTTGGCTCGGATTTTCTTTGAATATAGTTTACCAGCACCGACCCGATTGAAAGGATTTAATGCATACGGAGGAGGATATGGTGCGAATGCTCGATTTTTCCCTTCTCAAAATTTTTCAATAGATGCTTCTGTTGAAATTTCTTTAACCCAAAGGTGGGTTTTCGCTTGCGATGCGGTCGGATCTTGGACGACAAAAACTCATTATACGGGAAATCCCGGCTTGGATGCTTCAGGAAAGAGGGCTTCTTTAGGTTCCGGCAGCGGAGCTCAATTTACGTTGGCCCCTGCTTTGGAGTATAACTGGAGCGATCGTTTGGGGGTTATCGGGGGGTGCTGGTTTGTGGTGACTGGACGCAAGTCGCCGCAGTTTTATAGCGGGGTTATTGCTGTCAATTATTATCAATAACATTAACATTGTTGTTTAGTTTGTGTTTATGTTATTATTGTTTTGTAAAATAAATTAAATGATGGGTTCTATGAAAAAGTTTATTGGAATTTCTTTGGCTTCCTTACTTGTGCTTTGTGGGGGTTTTGCAATGGATCAAGGGACTCCTTCATTGACCTCCTCTGAAGAGGCTCGAAGCGAACTTCGTTTAGGACGGGATGCGATTCTTGAAATTCGAACAAAATATGAAGACGGCGCTTATCAAAATTTTTTGAAAGAGATGGATGATTTTTATGAAAAAGTTTCGCAAGATCATCGTTTGCAAGAATTTTCTTCTCTTCGAGAAGGAATTACAATCAATCCTCAATGGAATTCATTCGTTAAAAATATTCAGCAAGATAGAAATCAACAATTGATTCAGGCCGTATCTCAAGATGAATCTACATTCGGAGAAAAGGTGCGTACCGTTGCTTCAAATGGTTCATCGGAAGAGGAATCAGAAGCTCTTTTAAGATTGACTCAATTGCATCAAATGCCTTTGGACAGTGGAAAGAATCAAGATGAAAATGCTTTGATTGCTATTGATGTAGAATATGAATGCAAATCCCTTCATTTGGCAAGTTTATCGTCGAATATCGATCCGCGCGTAGGTCAGTATGTTTTGAAGATGCAGCAGATGGATAAAATGCTTCTTGCGTCAGAGTCTTTTAG
>CAYVDU010000035.1:0-9347 GCA_964450765.1 uncultured bacterium
GGTACAAATTCAGACGATCCTTGGTCATAGCCATTTGGTGGATATGGAGAATTTGATGAAAAGACTTGAGGGAAGGTTGCTTTCGAGTGGAGATATTTCTGGTATTGGTTATACCAATTGTAGGTTCCTGAGAAAAGGTTGGTTGTGAAGTAATCGGGGAGCTGATGACCTTTGTCGTTGCAACAAGAGAGAGAAGGAGGAGATCCGCAAGTAGCTGTTGCATCGCATGGTTTGTGATTTTGTACGGTGAGTTGTTGGAGTGCATCTGTAGCGGCAGATCCTGTTGCAGATCCTGTAAAAACTCCAGGCTCTCCTATTATTCCGACGACGAAAGCGGAGGAGAAATAGCCTGTGAGTAAAATAAGATCTTCTCCATAAACATTTGAGGAAAGGGAAGCGTCGACCAATGCAGTATCAGCAGAATACATACGCTCCACTGTCATGGTTGGGTTGGAATGGGGAGGTTTTGTCATGACCATTGTTCTTGCAGTACCTGAAGTGGTTGTAAATTCTAGTGTATTTCCGACCACGCTGAGTTTATAGGTTTGCCCGGATCCCTCAAAGAGATGATCTGCATAAAAATATAAATCATTGGTTGTGTAGTAAGTAAAAAGTTGGTCTAAATAAGACGTCCCAGAGTTATATGCTCCATTGGATAAATAATCAGAAGGGAAGGCCGTGAATAGATTGAATCCTGAGGGGTTGACTAATCCGATGGCATGCTTGACGGAGAGTAATCGCATATAAAAAGAAATTGTAGGCGTAACATCGTAGGGGTTTGCAGAAAAAGGAATGAGCAAATCATGCCATGGATTTGGAGATGCGTATTGTGTTGCGTACGCATTAAAGAGAGACGTATTGGAATCTGTATATCCTACTAAGTTGGTAGTGTTAATACCAGTTTGACTAAATTGTGTGGGAGTTCCATTGGTGATTGTGTAAAGTCCAAGAAGCGTAGAGATTCCCAAGCTGTCGACTTGAGAGTTATCTAAAAAGGGTTGTACTGGAATATAGGTTGAAGAGGAAGGAAGGGGCGTTAATGAACATTCGACAAAATCATTAATGGTGTAAAAATTAGGATCTCTGAAAAGACCTCCTCCATTGGCAGGACCATTGGGGGTTGGGAGGTTCCCTGCATTGGTGATAGAGAGGTACATTGGGTGATCGACAGAAAGATATAATCGCCCTGAATTGATGCCGTTGGGTAAATAAAGTAGAAAATAATTATTTAAGATGTTGGTGCCAGCTCGTACTTGAGGGAAGCTTGTTAGAGGGATTGAGAAATTAGGAGAAAAGCTTGAAGTGGTCACTGGAGAAGAGATCATTTGCCCCGGGAATGTAGATCCTAAGGAATAAAAAAACCAGTTGGTAATAGTTCCTGTAGGAGGAGATCCTCCATTAACAGTCACATAAATACGACTGGGATCTAACCCTGTATTGTTAAAGAAAACAAGTGGAAAATAGCCTTTTCGATACTTGATAGGAACTCCATGCGGCGGCGGCGGAGGAGGTGGAGGAGGAGGAGGTGGTGGTGGTGGCGGTGGCGGAGGTGGTGAAGGTGAAGGTGGGATTTCGGAACATCGTGAGGTTAAACCAACAGTTGATGTAACATCTTTCTCTTCACAAAGAAATACATCGTAGAAATCTTCCATCTCTACAATGCTTTGCGCGTTGAGATGGCCGACGAGTCCGATGCAGTAAAGTGTGAGTGTAACAATGTGTCGCATAATCCCTCTAAATGCGGTTGGTTAGAAATCGAACCGCGCTGTGATATTGAGTCCTTGGATATATAGATTGCCATTGGGTGCAATGGTGGTAGCAAGTGAGCTATCGTCACAAAAACGTCGGAACATATTTTGATTAAAAAAGACTTGAAAATTGTAGGTGGCAGAAAGATCTGCATACCATTGATTTTGTCCCCAGTATGTGCCCCAAGAGAATCCAAGATCCATTTCATAATGACCTTTGAGTGTGTTGAGGTTTTTTTGGCGAACGAAGAAGTTATTTTGCCCTGTAATGATGCCGTTATTGTTTGTTGAATTTTGTTTGGAGTTGAGCTTTGTATATTGAGTAAATAAGATGTCAAATGAACTTGCTCCGATCATTTGAAATCCTTTCCCAAGCATCCAATCTAGAGAAATTCCAGTGCGAGGACCAATTCCCCAAGAGTTCGAGATCTGTCGGAAGGATAAATTTTGGAAGAATTGGGATTGCGTGAATTCGTGATTGTAATGGGCTTGTAATTTTTGAGTGATTTTTACACCGCGAATTCCAATGAATGGGTGGAACATGAGTTGTTTGCCGACATAGTAGCATCTTGCCATTTCAAAATCGAAAAGATCCATATGCAGTCTCCAGCTTTCTTTTCCGGATAAGTAACTCGATGAGGTGCTGGTACTTGAGAAAGTTTGTGATGGATACAGAGAAAGTCCTGAAGAAGCGTCAAGAGATTTGCTTTTTTCGAAATGGCTTCGAAACCAAGTGTATTCAAGGTAAAAATCCCATGCATCTCGATCGATATTTGTTCCGAGTCCTACTTTAAATCCCGGTGTGAATCCAGGATTCAGATTGACGAGTTTTCCATTGATTACATAAAGATCGTCGGAAAATCCAACAATACCGAGTTCCATATTTTCTTGAGATGGACTCCAATACGTAAAACTGGATTTTAAAAACACATCCCAACATCGATCAATAGCGATTCTAGAAGGTGCATTATATCCGGCAATTAGAGTGGTTTTTTCTTGTTTACAAGGGTTTGGTGCGCCGCAGTCTGTATTTGAAGTGCAAATTCCTGTGTATGCAAGGAGTGCGATGGATAAGATTTTTAAAGCTGTCGATGTCATGGATTGCTCTCTTTGGTGCATGTGAAATTAAAACGATAGCAACCTAGAGAAATTCTATAAAGAAATTTATAATTTTTTTTGAATCTCTCGCCATTTTCGAATCATTTGAGCTGCGAGTGGAGCCGCTTCTTTTCCCGCATCGCCGAATCTTAAGAAGACGACAACGACGAGTTCGGGATGATCAAATTGGATCTTTGTTTGAAGAGATGGGACTTCAGGAAATGAGATGGCTGCAAACCAGGTGTGTGTATACATTTCTGCGCTTGCAGACGGATAACTATAAGGTTTGAACATGATTTCAGCAGTTCCTGTTTTGCCGATGATTTGATGTTCTAGCTGAAGAAAATCATGTAAAAGAAGAGGGTTTGCTAAAAAACCTCGAATGAGTTTGGGTCGGATGCTTCCTCTTCCGCTCCAAACGCTTTTATCCATTCCTTCCAAAATGGTATTGCGAATGGATGGAGAAAGATCGATTTTTCTTAACGGATGAGGGGATGTTTTGTGTCTTTTGATTGTGTTTTGGTTGATGTGTTGGATTTTTTCTTTAACAAGAGAGGGTTTTAAAAGATTTCCACCATTGGCAATTGCAGAAACCATGAGAGCTGATTGTAGAGGCGTTGTAAGAAGTGTGTGTTGGCCGATGGCGTACGAATAAAGTCCTGTACGATTTGTTCGTAAATCTTTGGGAAGAAATCCAGAAACTTCTCCTGGGAGTTCAATACCGCTTTTTTGTCCAAAGCCAAAGAGAGCTGCTGCTTCATTGAGATCTTCTGGTGATTTGAAGTAGTCGCCGGCAAGGATGGAAAAGAAGGGATTGCTGGAGTGTTCAAGGGCTCCGACAATATCGATTTTCCCAATCCGAGACGATGCACTTTTAGGAAGCCTTCCTCCTTTATAACGGCGGAAATAGGGTGTTTGATTGAGTGAATAGGCGAGGATTTGCTGTGTTTTAGATCCTTGAATAATTTGCTTTGGTTCTTCAATGATTGTGAGGTGATGATCTTGCTTTAGAGCCTCGTAAGCTGTGACTAATTTAAACACGGACCCTTGAGGAACATTCGATTGAAATGCATAGGATCTGCTGTAGCCAAAACCTCCTTTAGGATAGAAAAGAGAGGCGAGATCTTTTTCTGTTTTTAGTGTTTTTGATTCTGCAAAAAGGGGCTGATCTAAATCGCGGAAGGATCGGAATGTCTTTATGAGCTCTTCTTGAAGCGTGGGAGGGAGTGCAATGAAATATTTGTGGAGAAGTTCTTGGTCGGGATTTGTGGGTGCATTGAGAATGCACTGAAGAAGAATGGCGATGCGATGTTCTTCCCAAAATAAAGAAAAGAGCTCTTTTTCTTGTTTGTCGAGATAATCTAAATAGGGTCTTGCATACGTTTTTGCCTGTTTCTCTTCGGCTCTTTTTTGGAGGAGGAATTCTTTTTGATTCTCTTCTCTCCACTTTGTAAATTCATTGTGGTGAAATGTTTGAAAAGCGTCTTCTTTTTTCTTTTTTTCTAAACGGCAAAAGGCTTGGTTCATCATTCTGTAGGTGTTGATTTTCATGAGGCCTATTTTTGAAAGAAGCTCATCGCCAAATCGAGGGCTGTAAACGGCAAGACGGCAAAGATCAATGGCAAATAATTTGTCTTTTGCAAGAGGGATTGATTGGATTTGGGATTCAAGGCGGCGCATATGCAAAGAGGCATCTTCGTTGTGTTTTAAAGTATCGAAAAGACCGTTTTTATTGGTTAGTGCTTCTGCGATAAGAAACGGATCTTTTTGTTTTGCAAAATAAAGAAGCGCTAAAAAATCCTCTTGAATTTGCACGGCGCCTTTGATGTCATCGATTTTTTCAAAAAAATGAAAGATAGGACCATCTCTTGGAATGATTTGTTTGAGATAAAAATCCCAAGAAACAGCGCAGTCTTCTTCTTTTATTTTTTTTGTTTGGGGGAGGAGTTTTTCTCGGAAGAGAGATTCATGTCCATCCCAAAGAGAGGATATCATTGTTTCGCTCTCTAACCAACGAGTGATGTTTTTTTCTTGGTTTTGAAGGGTGAAGTCATTGGGGTCAAAGCGAGGACAACTTGCAAAGGCAAGAATTTCGCCGCTTGTAGGATCCATGGCAATGATTGCGCCTCCTTTAATCCAAGGCTGTTTTTGGATTTTACGCATTTTATCAGCAGGGTCTATGCGAGAGCTTCTGCCTTCTCGATCTTGTTCGCTTTGGATTAAGAGCTCTTCTGCAAACTGTTGCAGCTCGGAAGAAATAGAAAGGACAATCGTGTTTCCTGGAATCGGCTCTTTGCTTCCGGGTAGTTCGCGTAAAATTTTTCCTTTATGGTCTACTTCGACCTTTTTGATTCCCCAAGATCCTCTAAGTTCTTCTTCAAATTGTGCTTCGATGCCGGTTTTCCCGATTTGGTCGTTAAGGGTATATGCTTTGCATTTGAGGGCTTCTAGGCGCATCAAAGCGGAATCTATGGAGTCGTATTGCGTTAAAAGTTCCTCTGTGGGGCCTTCCAATTCATAATCTTGGATGAGCTTTTTTAACGAGGCAATCTCTTGAGAGACAGCCCGATATTTTTTGGAAGGGATTGACCCAAGGTGTCCGATGAGATGGCAGGCCGTTTTCCCTTTAGGATAATAGCGCTCTGAAGTGATCTCGGCATGGAGTCCCGCCCAGTCTTTTTCCAGCATTTTAAGGTGATAATATTCTTTTTCAGAGAGGTGTGTTTTTAAAACAAAGGGGACATGGGGAAATAAAGAGGCTTTTGAATAAATGAGATCTTCGATGCGTTGCGGATCTAACTTGAGTTCTTCGGCTAGTTTTTGAGAAAGTTTTTGAACGTATTCTTTTCTTGGATAGCTTCGGGTTTTATTTCCTTCTTTATCGGATGACCAGCCCCTCGCTGGGATTTGACTTAAAGCGTCGTAATAAATGGATGCATTATAGCAAATTCTGTTGGTTGTCAGTGGTTTGTGAAATCTGTCTTGGATTTCTCCTCGATCTGCTTTGAGTAGGATTGTGCGGGTTTTTGGTTTTTCGGCCTCTTTCATCATCGCTTCTTTTTGGATAAATCCAAGATGCCAGACTCTAAATGTGATCAAAAGAAACGCAATGAATATAATGTGCAGAACTCGATTGGTTTTTTGGACGATGGTGGTTTTGGGGGAAGGATTTGTCAATGGCTTGCTTTTTTTATCAAACACTCTCTTATATCAAATTCTTGGATTATTTTTTTCTAGCAAAAAAACAGAGTTTTAAGTTAAAACTAATATTTCCTTTTTCAAGAGGAGTTTAAGAAGAGTATTCTTCTTGAGCAAGTGCGCCTGTAGTTCAATGGTAGAACAGTAGCCTTCCAAGCTACGAGTGTCAGTTCAATTCTGTCCAGGCGCTATTTCTAAGCAGCCTTTTGTAAAGAAAAATCATGGCTGTCTTAGTTAAGAAAGATAAATTTATTTAGTTGAGGAAGAGACTTGGCTACTGCACAACAAGAACAAGACGCAAAAGTAACAATTCGTCAGTTACTCGAATGTGGTGCTCATTTCGGGCATCAAACCCATCGCTGGAATCCGAAGATGAAGCGCTTTATTTTTGAAGAGCGTAATGGTATTTATATCATTGATTTGGCAAAAACTTTGCAGCAGATTCGGTCTGCTGTTCAGGTCGTTCGCGATGTGGTTGCGGCTCGTAAATCGATTTTGTTTGTTGGTACAAAAAAACAAGCAAAAGTGGTGGTTAAAGAGTGCGCAGAAGAGTGCGGAGAGTTTTATGTATGTGAGCGTTGGTTGGGTGGAGCTTTGACCAATCTTTCTACGATTCGGCATTCTGTAAAAACTTTGGAAAGAATTGAAAAGCAGATTGTTTCTGGTGGTGAAGGTCTTAAGAAGAAAGAGATCGTCCGTCTTTCTAAAGAGCAAATTAAATTGAATCGTAACTTGGAAGGGATCCGTTCGATGCGTAAGCTTCCGGGTCTTTTAGTTTGTGTAGATCCAAGTCGAGAGCATATTGCTGTTGCCGAGGCCAATAAGTTGGGTATTCCTGTGATGGCTCTTGTGGATACAAATTGCGATCCAGATCCGATTGATTATGTGATTGCATGTAATGATGATGCTTTGAAGAGTATCAAAATTATATTGTCTTCTTTAATGCAAGCGATCATTGATAAGAAAAATGATATGGATCTTCCTGTAGGTAAGGAAGGAGATTCTGACGAGGCTCACTCTGATGAGTCTGATGAAAATGCAGACGAGTAAGGGGAATTTTCGTGAAAGAAATTACTTCTGATATGATTCGAGAACTCAGAGAGCGCACCGGCGTTGGCATGGGTAAGTGTAAAGAAGCGCTCGTCCTTTCTGAAGGCGATATGGAAAAAGCAATCGACCATTTGCGTAAATTGGGTATGGCTGCCGGCGTTAAGAAAGAGGGAAGGGAAACAAAAGAAGGTCTCATTTTAGCAGTGGAAGACAAACAATGTTTGGTTTTTGCTGAAGCGAATGTTGAGACGGATTTTGTGGCTCAAAACGATCGTTTCAAGCACTTTTTACATGATGTTGTAAAGCAGGCTCTCGAGACAAAGCCAACATCTCTTGCTGACTTTGTAATGCAGCCTTATTTTAAAGATAAGTCGATTACGATTGATCAATACCGCAATTTGGTGATTCAGGCTCTTGGCGAGAATATTCAGCTTCGTCGGGTGAATGTCATTCATAAACATCCGAATAGCTCTTATGGTATTTACTCTCATTTGGGAGGAAAGCTTGTTGTCGTTGTTGAGCTTGAGGGCGCTTCAGATCAGGAAGGTATTGCTAAAGAAATTGCAATGCATATTGCTGCTGAAAATCCGGATTATCTGAAGTCAGAAGAGATTCCTGCTCATGTTTTGGCAAGAGAAGAAGAGATTGCCAGATCTCAAGTTCAGGGAAAGCCTGTCAATATTGTGGATAAGATCGTTCAAGGTAAGATAAAGGCTTTTACAGATCAAGTTTGCTTGATTCATCAAAAGTATGTAAAAGATAACTCTGTTACGATTTCACAGTTTTTGGATCTTTGTTCCAAGAAGATTGGAAAGCCTCTTTCAATTCGTTGCTTTTGGCGCTGGAAAGTAGGACAATAAGTTTCTAGAAGAGGCCCATGAAACAGACATCCGCTTATAAGAGAATTTTGCTCAAGCTTTCGGGCGAGTCTCTTATGGGGGGGCAGAAGTTTGGGGTTGATCCGGAAGCGTGCTGCAGGATTGCATCTCAAGTGCATTCGATTGTTCAGCTTGGCGTTCAAGTGGGCATTGTGATCGGTGGAGGAAATATTTTCCGGGGCGCCCATGCAACGAATCTTTGCATGGAAAGGACTCCTGCCGATCATATTGGAATGCTTGCTACTCTCATCAATGGAATTTCTCTACAGCAAGCCTTTGAAAGAATTCAGTGTGAAAGTCGTATTATGAGCGCCATTTCTTGCGATGTGATGGCGGAATCGTATTTCTGGAAAGATGCTCTTAAGTATTTAGAAAAGGGGATTGTCCTCATTTTTGTTGGAGGAACTGGGAATCCTTATTTTACGACGGATTCAGCAGCCGCTTTGCGAGCTCTTGAGATCCGAGCGGAAATTCTCTTGAAAGCGACAAAAGTGGGTGGTATTTACAACAAAGATCCGGTGAAATACCCTGATGCTAAGAAGTTCGATCAGATTTCGTACAACGAAGTGTTGACTCACCAACTTCAAGTCATGGATGCTACGGCTGTGGCTCTTTGTTGGGAGAATCGCATACCGATCCGAGTGTTTAATATGTTTTCGGATGATGCTTTAGTGAATGCAGTGTGTCAGCAATCGATCGGAACGTTAGTCACTTGAAGGAGAAATGATCATGAGTAGTGATATAGAAAAACAAGTAAAAGCGGCGATGCAAGCAGCTTTAGATCATTTAAAACTAGATTTAAAAGCGCTTCGTACAGGGAGAGCTAACTCAGCCATGCTAGATAAGGTGATGGTAGAAGTTTATGGTTCTATGGTCCGATTGAAAGAAATTTCAAATATTTCTGTGCCGGAAGCTCGTCAAATTCTTGTCTCTCCCTTTGATGTGAATAATCTTCATGCGATTAAAAAAGGAATTGAAGCTGCTAATTTGAGTGTCAATCCAATGGTTGATGGGAAAGTGGTTCGTATTAATATTCCTCCTATGGATGAAGCAATGCGTAAGCAGATTGCAAAACAATGCAAGGAGCTTGGGGAAAAGTCAAAAATTGTGATGCGTGAAGTGCGCCGTAAATTTAACGATTTAGTACGTAAACAGAAAACAGATGGGATCATTGCTGAAGATGTGATGAAAAAACTAGAAAAAATCATCCAAGATTTGACAGATCGTTTCTGCAAAGATATCGATTCGGCTACTGCAGAAAAAGAAAAAGAGGTGATGACAATTTAGTCTTTCTTGCAGTAAATTAAGAGATTCCTGTAGGATTGACACCGTTTTAGTGCCAGAGTTCGTTTAGGCTTATCAATCTGGCCCCATC
>CAYVDU010000036.1:0-9226 GCA_964450765.1 uncultured bacterium
GGCGGAATGGTATAGAATCGGATTTTCCTTAGACCAAATGATTCAAGAAACGTGTGAATTTCTCTTTCTTTTCTTAAATTCTCTTCCCGTCCGCCACATCAGTTACAAAGACGCCTTCAAAACATATCTGAATATAGAAAACACCAAACAAGACCTCTCTTCTTATATCCCTGCCCATGGAAAAACCTGGCCGCACAATACACAACTCGACTATCTCATCTCCCACTACATCCAGCCACATCTAGGTCAAAACGAGCTCACTGTACTAAAAGATTATCCTCCAGATCAGGCAGCCCTCGCCTGCCTTATTGAAAAAGAGGGAGAACTTGTTGCCGAGCGTTTTGAAATTTACCATCAAGGGGTCGAACTCACCAATGGATACCACGAACTCACCGATCCCGAAGAGTTAAAAAAACGATTTACTCTCGAAAATGAAGAAAGAAAACAACGCGACGAAGAACCCTATGTCATGGACGAAGAACTCATAAAGGCTTTAGAACGCGGAATCCCCGACTGTTGCGGTGTCTCTGTCGGATTCGATCGAGCCATGATGCTACGCCACTCTCTTCCAACAATTCACCACATCCTGCCATCTTCAAATAAATAATTACTAAAAAATCTCCTGTAGTTTACTTAATTAACGGATCGAGTAAAATAGCTCCCTCTTCACCAAGGAAAATTTTATGATAACAAACACTTCCCAACTCATATCAAATTATATCTCTACAAGAGATCATTTTAACGCTGTAGGCGGTCGAGAATTTTTAACAGATAGAACAGCTCTACGCACAGCATATCTTGCTTCAAGCGTAGCTAAAGACACCTTAAGTCAGTGGACACAATCTCTACCGAAACCTGCTGAACAAGAATTTTCTCACCGCTTTCGAGAATGGGACAAAAAAGTTGAGTCAGGACTCAAAGCAAGAGATGCAAAACCATCTGTGTCAGAAACAGACTTCATGCAAAGAGTGAAAGCATTTTATGAAAAACATCGCCCTCTAATTCTAGGGAATGAACTGGATCAATTGAACCAAGCAAGAAACGCCCTAAAAGCAGTCATCATCCCTCAATTAAAATCCAAACCCCCAGGTCAAATCATTCTAGAACTTAGCATCACGGATGAAGAGCTCAGAAATCGGATTCAACACGAATGGGTATGGAAGGCACGCCAATAAAAGCCGAACCCTTCAATAGACCTCTTTCGAAAATCTCGAAAGAGGTCTAACGCGCCTTCTGACGCATTGAAGAGCCCAAGCCACTCACTTCATCGGAGTCTTGAACGAGCATAAACATCTTGCGAAGATGTCGAATACGAACATAAATAAGCAGGTCCTGGGAAATTAATATTCACTGTAGATCCTCCGCCTGACTGCGGATTGATTCCATTTCCTACATTTAAAACACTAGAAATTCCACCAAATCCCGCTAAATAACGAGTCAGAGCATTTGTAAACACAATACCCTGCGATGAAGAATCCACTCCAATCCCTGATGTTGCCGTAATATCTTTATCTCTGAAAAAACTATAAACGCCAACTCCCCACGCATTATGAGTTGTGACATTAGAGCCTATCCGATACCCAACGGAATTAAACCCAGAAGAAGCATCATAAGGAAACTCTGCTTGATAAAAGTAACATTGTCCCTGATCTCCATTCCAAATTGTAATGTCGTTGAAGGTATGTTCCCCGGCAAGACCATATGCAATCACGTTATTCCCATCAATCTGACAAGCTGTCTTACAATCATTATCTCCATTGTACACCAGACCTTGGGTATCATGATCTGCTCTCCAAAGCCATAAATTGTCGCAGACCACGTTATTACTGACGATGTGTACCATTAAAGTTGTTGAATTCAATGGCTCGCTAGAACTTCCACTAAATCTCCCGACTCTTGTAAAACAATCATAAAGAAATCCACCGGTTGCATCTGTTGCACTCGTACCCCATTGAAGAAGAGTAGGAGACTCAGTAGATCCAGCTTGCAGAATAACGCCTCCAACACGAACATCTTGGGCGCTCACCTGAATACAAGCTTGCCCTGAAGAAGACACCAAAATAGGAAATCCAATGCCTAAAACAACTAAACCTTGTTGATTGACGTTAATAGTCCCTCCTAAATTGTTATAAACACCCGGAGTCAAAATAATATGATTCCCCGAGCTCAACTGCGCATTGATCGACGATGCAGTATCTGATGGAGTAGCCACATACACACTGGTAAAGCTCACATAATTAGGAGTAACTCCTGTATCTTCTGATGTTCCTACTTTATTCGTTTCTACAGGGGGAATTGCAAGTCTGTATTCATTCGTTCCATCCCAGACGATATAAGGTTTTTCAGCAATCGAAGGAGTGGCTGCAATGGTTGTATAAGGATTCCCAAGATTCCCTGTTTGCTGACAACTAGGATGACATCCAGAACAAATAGTGACCTGGCAATTTATTTGATTTGTCTGGCCAGGGCAGTTGCCGCAATTTGAGTTGGGAGCTCCTGTGCACCCTATAAACACTTGATTCCACACCCCATTACTAAAAGCCGGAGAAGATCCCGCAGAGATAGCTTTCGTATTTCTGACACAAAACTGCTGCTGAGATCCCATCACAACAGCGCTATTGCCAGAATCTTGACCAGTGATGGTACAGTCAGCCATGAAACCACCGCTTGAAAACCCAGATGCATACTGGACTTGTCCATTCACAATGGCATCCAACTGAAACAAATAAAGGTTCCCGTTCACATTCACCTTACGCAATGGGCAGGCTTGCGAAGCTGCCCACGTCATTCCTTGATTGGACACAGGCCACCAAACATTGCCCGCAGTATTAGGATTCGTTGTAAAATTCTCTGCAGATCGCCAAAATGTATTTAAAGCGCCTGTAAGCAAGTTAGCGGTCCCTCCCGAGCCGGGAGGACACACAGGCATACCTGTTCCTCCATTCCCTTCATAGCACGAGATGTAATCAATCACTGTACTCGCAGGAGAAGTGCCTAGTCCAACCACAGATGTGTAATATCCCACATAAACATTCAATCCCGTATACGTTCCTGGCTTAAAAAGAAAAGCAACTCCATCATTCACAAACTGTCCATTATCAGCCCATGCGGTTTGGTTTTGAATGACATTATTCGTAGGCGTTGGATTTGAACCACCAGAAACAGGAGGACTGCCATTCCAAGCAGTTCCCGTTCCATTCCCATGAGTCTGATAAGCTGTATCCATTTCCGCTTGAATTGTTCCTAGAGGTGTAGATGAACTATAAACATGCACCGTCGCAGGCCAGCTAGGCGGATTCGGCTGAGGACTTGCAAAAGCCGAAATAAAAGAGAATAAGCAACCAGAATACATCCAAGAAAATCGTTCACAACTATGCATATCTCCTCTCCTTATTTTGAAAATTTTTTTTGATAGCGCGCAGATTTTGCAAGAAAAATTTGATTGCGACAAGAAAAAAAAACTGATAGAAGCAATTTTAACGTCGCAAGGAGATAAGAATGAAAAAAATTGCCCAGCTAGCAGTTTGCAGTTTAGCGTTCCTGAGTTTAAACGCAGAGCAAAACAACAAAACAAACCAAAATACATGTGCAAAATCCTGTGATTTTCAGACATGCCTATGTCGAGGGGATTGCTCGTTGCAAGGATCTTCTGCCGCTTACAATGCACCTGCAGCTGTAGAACTAAAATGTTCTTGCGATATCTTTGTCAGTGGATCTTGGATTTATTGGTATGCGCAAGAAGACGGTTTAGAATTATCAACCACAATGCAATACTCTTCCGCTGGCAACAGAGTCTCTTTAATTGAAAACTCTTCAGGGTCTAAGGTCATTTCTCAAGATTTTGACTACAAATCAGGATTCAAAGTTGGCATTGGATCTGTGGTAGGAAAAGATAGCTGGGTTTGGCGCGCGGACTGGACACGGCTTCACCAAACAACAAAGACATCAAGCTCGGCTCCAACTTTAGATGGCGCAGTTACAGGTGCTTTAGTAGATACAGATTGGTTTTACCAGACATCCTCCTCATCACAACCTCTGGCGGCGCAGAATCTTCATTCTAAATGGCGCCTCAACCTCGACTGGATAGACTTAACACTTTCCCGCCCTTTTTATCAGGCCATTTCAATCACAGTCAATCCATTTGGGGGAATCCGAACAAGCTTGATCAACCAAACCTTAACAGTAAATCTTCAGGACCTTTTAAACGTAACTCCTCCCTCTTCAACAATGAAATCGCAAAACAAATCCCGTTCTTGGGCGATTGGACCAAGAGCTGGAGTAGAAGCACATTACTTGCTAGGAGCAGGTTTTAGACTGCAAGCAGAAGCAGGAGGAAGCCTTCTTTATACACGCTATACAACTCTCAAGCATCAAGAGAATTCCATCACTGGGGGTCCAGTCCTTCGAGTACACAATTCAAACATTGGATCTTTACGCCCAGCTATCGAAGCGAATTTAGGAGCTGGTTGGGGATGGTGCCCTGCAAAACAAAACTGGCATCTCGATCTCAGCGCTACCTATGATTTCAACTATCTATGGTCGCAAAATATGATGCGAGGAACAAATGATGCCGCGTTTATAGGATTAGGTAGCGCTGCAGGAGCTCTAAGTCTGCACGGTCTAACACTCACAACAACCGTTCAGTTCTAAACCCCTTTCATAAGGGAGCTTATACCATTCGTAGCAAATAATTTCATATTTTAGCCGCGTCAAAGCGCCAAAAATATGAAATTATTTGCTACGAATGGTATAAGCTCCCTTACAAACCATTCCCGCTTTCTCAGAAAAACCTCTTGACAAACAGCTCCTTTTCCAGTTTCATAGGTGAGGAAAAATTGCAATTCAAGAGGATCTTTATATGCGACAAAGTCATTTATCTATTCATTCAGAAAACATCCTGCCCATCATCAAAAAATGGCTCTACTCTGATAAAGATATTTTTATCCGCGAACTCGTATCCAATGCAACGGACGCTTTAAGCAAAATCAAAATCTTAAAAAACCAAAATAACCTATCTATTGAAGAAAATTCCCTTCAAATCTCCATCCACATCGATAAAGCAAAAAAAACCATCACGATCGCCGATACCGGAATCGGTATGACCGAAGAAGAAGTCGAAAAATACATCGCGCAAATCGCATTTTCAGGAGCGGAAGAGTTTGTCGCTAAATACAAATCGCAAACCGAAAAAGATCCGATGATCGGCCACTTTGGGCTTGGTTTTTACTCAGCCTATATGGTCGCAGCACGCGTAGATATCGACACCTTGTCTTATCTTCCAGATAGCGAAGCAGTCTCTTGGAGTTGCGACGGATCTTCTTCCTACACCATTGGGAAAGGAACAAGAGAGACAAGAGGAACGCAAATCACGCTCACCTTAGATGATCAAAGCTTAGAATATCTAGAAGAGAGCAAACTCAAAGAACTTTTAGAAAAACATTGCCACTTCATGGCATTTCCTATTTCACTCAATGACAAACCCATTGGCAATAAAGAACCTCTTTGGCTAAAAAACCCGACGCAGTGCACAGAAAAAGAGTACTTGGAATTTTATCGACAGCTTTTCCCTCTTGATCCCGAGCCTCTTTTCTGGATTCATCTCAACGTCGATTATCCATTTCATCTACAAGGCATTTTATTTTTTCCCAAAGTACATAGACGCTTTGATGCCAATGAAAGCACCATTAAACTTTTTTGCAACCGCGTCTTCGTCTCTGATAACTGCAAAGATATTCTTCCCGACTATTTGACCATCCTAAAAGGAGCCATCGACAGTCCCGACATCCCGCTCAACGTTTCACGCTCCTATTTACAAGTAGATCAAAATGTAAAACAACTGAGCAGCCATATTTCAAAAAAGATCTCAGATCGCCTATCGCTTCTTTATAAAACAGATCTCACAAAATATATCGACTCATGGAGCGATATTGAAATGATCGTGAAACTCGGCATTTTACAAGACGAGAAATTCTATGATCGGATTAAAGACGTTATCATCTGGAAAAACAATAAAGATGAATGGACAAATCTCGCCGATTACCTCTCAAGAGCAAAAGAAAAAAAAGTCTATTACGCCACATCCGATAAAGCAGGATCATTACTGCAGCTTTATAAAGAAAAAAACATCGAAATCATCTTTGCTCCTCTTCCTATTGATACGGCAGTCATTCAACTTTTAGAGGACAAACTTTCAACACCGTTCCAACGTATCGATGGAGCTATCGCGGATCACCTCTTAGATCCATCTAGAGAAAAAAACCTTTTGGATGCGGAAGGAAAAACTCCATCAGCAAAAATCGCCTCGTTCATTCAAAACGCCATTCAAGAAGAGAATCTAACCGTTGAGGCAAAAAGTTTAGCATCCGATGAGCTGCCCGCCATGCTCATTCTCGATGAGAGCCAAAGAAGACTTCGCGATTACATCGCAATGACGCAAGGCAAAACACCATTTCCAACAAAAAAGACATTTGTTGTAAATACAAACAATGCTTTAGTGAACACCATCGAGCGTTTACAACAAAAACAGCCAGCAATTGCGGCAGACATGGCAAAAAGTCTTTACGATTTATCTTTGCTTGCGCAAAGAGAATTAGATCCCAAAGATCTAGAAAAAGTCATCTTAAGACAAACTCAGATTTTAGAAAAACTTGGGATTCTGATAACGTGAGGAAATGCACCGTTTCCTCTTTTTATCTCTTTTTTTCTGCATCCATTGTATCCATGCAGAAGTAACAGCATTTTACCTTTCTTGGTATGATGACCCCACTTCAACCATCACGATTCAATGGATCACACCGGATCTTGAAACAGATGACACAGTCCATTTTTCAGAAAATGAAAAATGGACCTCTCAAACAGGCTCTCATCATTCTCTATCCTCCTATAATATCCATCAAATTACATTAACGAACTTATCTCCCAACACAAGATATTCATTTCGGATTGCAGAAGAAACAAAGAGTTTCCAATTTCAAACAGCGCCTCTTTCCCTAGACAGTCCCTTACGTTTTGTCGTCGGAGGAGATTTATATTTAGTGAAAAAACTGTTTCGAAAAATGAATCAAAGAGTGGCTCAATTAAATCCTTTATTTTGCGCTCTTGGAGGAGATCTTGCGTATGCATTCCATCGAACTCCGCTCAGAATCCACTCCACAAGTTTGCATCGTTGGATTTCCTTCCTTTCTGAATGGCAAAAACAAATGATTTCAGAAGATGGGCGCGTGATCCCTTTTCTCATCACTCCAGGTAATCACGATCTAAATTCGGATCATTTTGAATTATTTTTTAATCTCTTTGCATTTCCACAAAAAAAACTCTATAGATCTATCCATTTTGGCAACTATTTAAACCTTACCTTTCTCGATACAGATCATTTAGATCCTATTGAGGGGAAACAAACCTCATGGCTCAAAGAAACCCTGCAAAAAAACAGAACCACGCCATATCACTTTGCCATCTATCATGAAGCCGCATACCCCTCTTTCTACCCTTACGAAGGGATCATCCCAGAAAAAATCAGAACCTTTTGGTGCCCTCTTTTCGACGAATATCAACTAACCGCTGCATTTGAACATCATAATCACGCCTTTAAAAGAACATATCCATTAAAGAATCATAAAATTGATCCCAAAGGGATCATCTACTTTGGAGATGGATGCTGGGGGGCACTTCCTAGAAAAACAAATGACATGTGGTATTTAGAGAAAAAGGCGAGAAAAAACAACGTATATCTGGTCGAATTATCTAAAGAAAAAGCCCTCATCCAAGCCATCGACCTTTCCGGGAAAGCTTTAGATGAGGTTTCTCTTTTACCTAATTAAGAAGAAGCGCTCTCTTCTTCTGAAGACGGCTGAACTTCTGTAATCGCGCCTTTGAGCACTTCGATTTTACTTCCATCAATCATCTTCAAAACAACTGTTGTTTCTTGAATGCGATCCACTTTACCTACAATACCCATTGCAGTGACTCGATCCCCCTTCTTCATGGAAGATCGCATCTGCTCTGCCGCTTTACGTCTTTTTTGTTCCGGACGCCATAAAATAAAATAGAAAAAGACAAGCGCGATTCCGATCATGACAAACGTCTGCACTAAACTTCCGGATTGTGTTGCAGAACTTCCTTCTTCAGCTAAAAGCACTGCAAATGGGGAAAAAAGAAAAAAATTGAACATAGATAAACCTCTGTAATTATCGGCACAAGAATGCCCGAAAAACGCTTATCTCGCAAGCAATTCAGAGGAGGTTATTCAACAATAAATTTAACTAACTTTATAAACTTTTCTTTTCTTATTACTTTTCTTCTTATTTTTTAAACGACCGCCTTTTTCAGCCGCAACAGATTCTTTTCGAAATTTTTTCGCAATTTTTTCTAAAGAAATCGTTCCTACACGAACGCGTTGTGCAGCGGATCTATTTCCCCTATGTACCTTATTTAAATCACCCGTTACCTGCTCTAGCAAAAGCTGCATCCGGTGCATTGTGTCATGAAAAGCCATACATTCTTTTCCCTGTCTTCAAAATGCTTTCAAAACCAAGACTTCGCTCATTTTGAAAACACCTCTTAATTTCTTCCCATAAAATTACAACGAATATTCATGCAAGAAATTTTGTCTTGTCGATACAAGAAATGAATGATATTAGAACGTTATGAACAAATTTTTTTTCATTTTCTTTTTTTTGTGGAATATTACTTTTGCCTTACAAATCGGAAATCCATCGGATCCATCGATTCAAAAAAAAGGAATTTTTTTCGGAAAATCAAACTTTAGTTTTCGGCTTGGGTATCTAAGCGATTATGTTTATGATCAAAAATTCCGCGATGAATTTGCTCTTCCAAACTGCGAGGATAAACCATCCAAAGGACAACTCTGGACGCAAGCGGCCATCTGCACAATGAATCTTCTCAATCGCATTGACATATACACCATTTTAGGCGGCACAAGATTACAAATAGAGAATGATCTTTTGACATCGCAACAATTTTCTTGGGGCATCGGCGGAAAAATTATTTTCCTTCACGAAAAAAACATTCGCCTCGGTGTCGACATCAAATACTTTCAATCAACGCAAACACCTTCATTTTTTGAATGCGACCATTTTGCCTATAATATCACAAGTCCATTCGCATTTCATTATCATGAAACACAAGCATCTCTTGGCATTGCCTATCGGACAAAATACATCTCCCCCTACTTATCTGCTTCCTACCTCATTGCAAAATTAGAACC
>CAYVDU010000037.1:0-9183 GCA_964450765.1 uncultured bacterium
GGGTGGGCGATTTGGTAATGGCAACGCCGATTTTAATGGACTTGAGGAAATCATTTCCTTCGAGTTCGATCACTGCTATGTGTAGGTCTCCTTTGAGCGATCTTTTAAAGGAAGATCCATCGATTGATGAACTGTTTTGCTTTCATCCTTCTTCTTCTCAATTCTTAAGAAGAAATGAAAGGAGCTCAGTGATTGCTAAATTACGAGCCGGTAAATACGATTTAGGCATTCTGCTGACGAATTCTTTTTCATCTGCTTGGTGGTTTTGGCAAGGCAATGTGGTGCGACGTCTTGGATATGCAGGCCATTGGAGGCGATGGCTATTAACAGATATCGCTGAAGATTCTCGCACGCCTATGCATCAAATTGATCGATATAAAAAATTGTTGGAGCCATTAGGAATTGCTCATTCGGAGACAAAACCAAAACTCTTTGTAAGCTCGAAGGAAATTGAGCAATCAAAGCAGCTTTTATATCAAAGAGGGTATCGGAAGGGAGCTCCGCTCATTGGAATCAATCCGGGCGCTGCGTATGGAAGTGCGAAGTGTTGGCTTCCTGAGAGATTTCAAGAACTGGCTCAAAAGTTTGTGCAAGAAGGTTTTTTTGTCGTTTTTTTTGGCGATATGTTGAGCAAAGATTTAATTCAGGGAATCTGTCAAAATCTTCCTTCTTCAGTCATTAATTTGTCCGGAGTGACGAGTTTAAGAGAGCTTGCTTGTTTGATTCATGATTGCGATCTTTTGGTGACAAATGATAGCGGCCCGATGCATATTGCTTCTGCATTTGATACGCCGCTGATTGCTCTTTTTGGTTCGACAGATGATGCATTGACAGGTCCTTATGGAAAGAAAAATCATGTCATTCGTAAGGAAATTGCGTGTTCTCCTTGTTTTAAACGGGTTTGTCCTATTGACTTTCCTTGCATGAAGGGGATTTCGGTGGATGAGGTTTTTACGCTTTCCATGAAACAGCTTTCGAAATATGTTTAGGACTCTTAGACGCTATTTACTTCCCAATCCTCTTGATTTAGCTCTTCGTCGCTTGGCGAAACGAGGGGGTAAGAAAGTGCTCTTGGGCTGGAATCGAGGCCTTGGCGATATTGCGCTTGGTCTTTTTGCCATTGTTCATCGAATTCGTGAGCTGGTTCCTGATAGCGAAATTGTGTTTTTGACGCGTGAAAATTTACGCGATGGTTTCTCTATGTTATCAGGCGTTAAGATAATCATTGCCCCTTCTTGGAAAAGAGGAAATGAGACGAATGTCAAGCAAACTCTTTTGGAGTTAGGTATTGATCCAAAATCATTTGATTTGATCATTGAAAAACCAAGTCCAACGGATTGGGTTCAATGGCAAAGAGGATGTTTAGTCCCTCGTTTGCAGTGGGATGTTACTTACGACGATGCGTGGAAGAAATTTGATCTGCCGGATGGATATACGTATGTGGGAATCCAAGCAGTTGTTGAGACAAATTATGGAACTTGGCGGAGTTGGTCTTTTGAGCGTTTGCGAGATTTAGTGCATCGCTTAGAGTATTTACCCAAAGTCAAAGTGATTTTGTTTGGAGAGAGAAACCAATTTGACATGTCGTTTCCTCATGTGATTGATTTAAGGGGAGAAACGACTCTTTTTGAACTCTTGTCGATCATTAAAAATCGATGCTCTTCATTGATCGTTCCTGACTCTGGGATTTTATCGATGACGTATTATTTGGATGCGTCTTTTCCTCTTCATTTGATTTCTCTTTGGGCAGATCCAAATCACGGTGTTTTGAAACAGGCGGTCGCATCGCCTAATCCAAGATTAAAACATACTTCTTTGATCGGTAGAGATCGAGATCTATCGTCTGTGACCGTAGAACAGGTGATGAATGTTTTGTTTCCTATAAAACCTTTGACGGTCTGTCGATCGGCCGGATCCGGTATTTCTGTTTCTTTAGAGAAGACCGGATGTATTATCCTTGCTGGCGGGCAAGGATCGAGATTGGGAGTGCAAGGACCTAAAGGGCTTTTTTCAATTCATGGGAAAAGTTTGTTCGAGTGGATCTGTGAAAAGACGCCGCTTCATTTGCCGATCGCGGTGATGACATCGCCTTTAAATCATGAAGAGACTGTTCGGTTTTTTGAATACAATCGTTATTTTGGACGAAAGATTTCTTTTTTTCAGCAGGCGATGCACTCTGCCAAAAACCATCGATTGCGAGCGATGCCTGAGATTTGCTTGCCAAAAGGCAATGGAGCGATGTTTAAAGCGTTTGTTGCAAGCGGTCTTTGCGATGAGTGGACTCGTCAAGGGATTGAAGTCTGTACCATTGTGCCGGTTGACAATCCTCTTGCGGATCCTGTGGATGGAGCTTTGATTGAATGTCTTTGCAATCAAGATGTAGATGTTGTCTTAAAATGCGTTCCAAGAGAAAACAATCAAGAGTTGATGGGGGCTCTTGTTGAAAGAGAAGGGCATATTGAAGTGGCTGAGTATATCGATTTATCTTCTCATGTTTCGTATTGTTTTTCTTACACTGGGATGATGGCTATGCGTATTTCGTTTATTGAGACGGTGGCTTCGATCGATCTTCCGATCCATTGGGTGAAAAAGAAATTTTTACAAAGATGGGTATGGAAGGGAGAAGAATTTATTTTTGATAGTTTGCCTTATGGAAGAGTGGCTGCTCTTTGCTATGAAAAAAAGAGTTGCTACGCCCCTCTTAAGGGGATAGAGTCTGTGGAAAGTGTAAGACAACTTCTCGTAGATTGTATAAAATAAGCGATATGAAGATTGCATATTTAGGGGCCGGGACCTGGGGTTTTGCTCTTGCGTCAATTCTTGCTTTGAATGGACACGAGGTGGTTGTTTGGACAAGAGATCCTGCATTTGCTTTGCTTTTGCAAGAGACAAGAGCTCATCCGAAATTAAAAAATTTTAAAATCGATCCAACGGTGCGTTTTACCAGTGATTTAAAAGAAGTTCTGCAGGGTGCTGAGTGCGTGGTGGAGAGTGTTACGTCTTCGGGGATTCGTGCTGTTTTTGAGGAGGTTCTGCCTTTAGATATCCCGATTATTTTAACGTCCAAAGGCATTGAGCAGGGAACCGGGTATCTTTTGCCTGAGGTGATTTCAGATCTTTGCGGCGTATCTCGCTACCCAATGGTTGGGACTTTGAGTGGGCCTAGCCATGCAGAAGAAGTGATTCAAAATATGCCTACATCGATTGTGTGTTCGGCGTATGATCCCGGTGTTACTCGTTTGATTTACGATCTTTTTAGTCGTCCTACATTTCGTATTTATCCGAATGCGGATTTGCACGGTGTTTGTTTTGGCGGAGCGATGAAAAACATCATTGCGATTGCTTGTGGTATTTCCGATGGATTAAGCGGTAGCGACAATGCAAAAGCAGCGTTAATGACAAGAGGCCTTCATGAGATGCGTAAATTGTGTGTTGTCAAAGATTGTAAACCAGAGACTTTAAATGGTCTTTCCGGGATGGGGGATCTCTGTGTAACGTGTTTGTCGCAGCATAGCCGTAATTATCGGTTTGGACGTCTTCTTGCTGAAGGATTTACCCCACAAGAGGCTAAACTCAAAATAGGAATGGCGGTTGAAGGTATTTATACCTGTGTGTCTGTATTAGAGTTAGGGGTCCTTCATAACGTTCCTGTGCCTGTGACGGAGGCTACATGCGCCATTCTTTTCAAAGGAATGGACCCCAAAGAAGCGGTTCGTTCTTTATTAACGCGGATGGTTAAAGAAGAACATTTATAATTGAATCCACTATATTATCTTGGAACGATATCTCCAAAATGAAGGACAATTGTCCCAGGTCCAATCATGTCTTTTAATGGGACGATTTCTATATCGACTCGAAAAGCGTATGTCTCCGTAATCACCCAAAAAGTATTTGGATTGTCAGAATAGATTTCATAAAAATCTGAACCGATTCTCTCTTTGAATGTTGGATTGTTGATGATGGCTGTTTCTCGACGTAGTTTCTCAGCTTCCGGAGGCAGAGCTGCTACGATGTAGTGTTCAGCATACAATGGTTGAGTGGTTATTGTGTCCATAAATCCTTACTGGTTTTGGGGTTGTTGGATATAGTAAAAAAATCTGAAGAAATATTGAGTTGAGAGGTGTTTCTTATTCTTGTTCAATCCCTTCTTTAAGTATTACTTCTCCAAAGTGCAGGACAAGGGTTCCTGGACCGCATATGTGTTTTTGAACAATAGTTTCTATGTCAACGCGGAATGTACAATCTTCTGTAGTGATCCAAAAAATGCTGAAAGAATCAGAGGAAATTTCGTAAGTATTAGAACCGATGCGTTCTTTGAAGATCGGGTCATTGATAATGGCTTCTTGCCGACGTTTTTTTTCAGCCTCAGGGGGCAGTGCTGTTACGTAGTGTTTGGTTCCTACTGGTTGAATAGTTGTAATATTCATAAAATATATTTAATTCTTTGTTTTCTCTTTCGAATTTTATCATTTTAGTTTCTTTTTGTAAGTAAAATTAAGTAAAATTAATATTGTTGTTTTTAATTATTTATTGAATTTATTGCGTAATGCATTATTTTTTTTATT
Source organism: uncultured bacterium (assembly GCA_964450765.1). Classification (GTDB taxonomy): domain Bacteria; phylum Chlamydiota; class Chlamydiia; order Chlamydiales; family SM23-39; genus DAIDHZ01. The sequence goes on from CAYVDU010000037.1 coordinate 4,566, forward strand.
TAAGCATTTTCGGCATCATTGGGAGTGGTAGTTATGCTGATTTCAAGGAGTTGACCTGTTTCTCCGTCTTTTAATTCACATTTTTTGAAAAGGTCGTGGCCAATTTCGGAAGAATTGTTTAGACAATCTACCGTTTGTCTGTCTGTCTTGGCAGATACGATCAGATGTAGCGTGTGTTGGTCGTCGAGCTGTCTTTGACGAACGAGGGCTGCATATTCGGGATATCTGTAAACATCTTCGGGTTTTTGTTGAAGCGCAATAAGGATTGTTTTTGCGGTAGTGCTTTCAAATTGAGAACAGGGTACGGGAGTCTCTTCAGGGCTTCCAAATACAGTGCATCGTTGGCTCAATAGATAAGAAGCTTTCAAAGGTCCTGATATTTCTGGGGTTTTATGAGGAAATTGGAGTGAGGCTTGATCTTTCTTTTGGGAAAATCGTTTTTCTTTCGTCGTAAGCGTCTTTTATGCGAGGAGATTGCTCGGGTTCTGAAGGTTCGTCATAAAAAAGCCAAGAGTTAATGTAAGAATAGATTGCTGAGAGTGGTCCCATTTAAGTAATTCTCCTTGTTTTGCGAGTATTGTAAGGATGTGATCGTGTTTTTTGCAAAATATTTAGGCGCTCTTATATGGTTTTAGATTGTGAAATGTTTAGTTATAATAAATATTTTTTCGGTATAGGTAGATTAATATGTTTATACCCGTTGTTACAGCTCAGGAAATGCAGCGTTTGGATCATCTTGCGAGAGGTCTTGGCTGTAAAGAAGAAGTGTTGATTCGTGAGGTGGGAAGAAAGGTTTCTGCTATTGTGTCGGAGAGATTAGAGTCTCGATCGTTGCCAAAATCGGTGCTTCTTTTGGTGGGAAAGGGTAATAAAGGAGCGGACGGGTATGCAACAGGTATCTGTCTTTTAGAGAAGGGCGTGAAAGTGCGCGCGCTTTCTGTATTTTCTTTGGATGTTTGTTCAGAGATGAATCGTTTTTTTTATCATCGCTTTATAGATAAGGGTGGGGTCCTTCAGTATTTTAAAGAGTCGATGGATTGGATGAGCGAAGAGGGTCTCATTGTAGATGCTCTTTTGGGCACCGGATTTCAGGGAAAAGTTGAAGGGGATTTGGCGGTTGTGATTGGACTTGCTCTTCGTTCCAAAAAGAAAGTGATATCGATTGATATTCCATCCGGAATTGATGGAACGACGGGGGCAAGTAAAGGACTTGCTATAGTGGCGGATGAAACAATTGCCTTGGGAGCGATTAAGGTGGGTTGTTTTTTGCGAAGTGGGTGGAATTGCGTCGGCAGGTTGTCTTTTGTTGATTTTGGGCTTCCGAACGAGGTTTTTAAAGAGGCTTCTTTGTTGGGTAGGGTTCCTTCTTTAGATCGATTGGCGGCATGCTTGCCGACAGTGATTCGCAATCGACATAAATATCAGACAGGATATGTTGTGGGGCTTTCTGGTTCCAAGCTATTTCGTGGAGCCCCTAAACTGGCGGGGATGGCGGCTTTTCGATCGGGCGCCGGGATTGTGCGTATTTTTCATCATCAAGAGATTGGAGAGGCTCCTTATGAGTTGATTTGTCAGTCTTTCTCTATGAAAGCATGGAAAGAAGAGTTGAAGAGGGCTGATGCTGTTTTTGTGGGGCCAGGTCTTGGTAAAGTGCAAAAAATCATTCCATTATTGACAATGAGCGAAGTTCCTTTTGTATTTGATGCAGATGCGATTTGCGAAGATATTCAATATCCTCCTCATTCGATATTGACTCCGCATCGGGGAGAGGTGCTCCGTCTTTTGAAAATTACGAAAGATTCTCAGGAAGAAGATTTGCTGGCCCGCTGTCAAAAATGGGTGCAGCACACGAATTGCATTTTGGTGTTAAAAGGTTCTCCTACGTTTATTTTTGTCAAAGATCATCCTCCGATGATTATTCCTTATGGAGATCCTGGGATGGCAAAAGCAGGAACGGGGGATGTGCTTACGGGAGTGATCGCGGCTCTTCTTGCTCAGAAACTAAAGCCGCAAGAGGCTGCTATGTTGGGAGTGTTCTTGCATGCAATGGCGGGAGAGATGGCATCTTCTTTAAAAACATCTTACGGAATGATCGCAAGCGATTTGATAGAGGCTCTTCCTTCTGCGATTCGAGATCTTATCCAAACACACAATGAGGTGTTGCGATCGCGTGATAATGTTTAAACCAATCAACAAAGTGAGTGATTCCCTCTTCAAACGAGACGGCAGGACGGAAATTAAGAAGTTTTTGACTTTTTTCTATATCTGCATAGGTTTCAATCACTTCTCCCGGCTGCATGGGAAGCATTTCTTTGATCGCTTTTTTTCCGATTGCTTTTTCTAAAAGATCGATGAGAGAAAGAAGGTTGATCGGTCGATTGTTCCCTAGATTGAAAATTTCGTAAGGAGCTCCTAAATCAATAGCAGACGCTGTTCCTCGAATGATGTCATCAATGTAGGTGAAATCTCTGCGCATAAGCCCGTGGTTGAATACTTGGATGGGCTCTTCTTCGTAAATCTGTTTTGTGAAGCGATAGTAAGCCATGTCAGGGCGTCCCCAAGGACCATATACGGTAAAATAGCGAAGTGCAGTGACAGAGAGACCGTATAAGTGGTGGTAAGAGTGAGCGAGCACTTCGTTGGCTTTCTTTGTGGCGCCATAGAGATTTGCGGGATGATCTGTTTTGTCATCTTCTTTGAAGGGAATTTTTTGATTGAGCCCATATACGGAAGAGGAGGACGCGTAGATCAGTTTTAAATTTGGAAAATAGCGGCATGCTTCCAAGATGGAAACAAATCCGTGGAGATTGGAGGAAACATAGTCATCGGGTTCTAGAAGAGAGTGTCTGACGCCTGCTTGTGCTGCGAGGTGGACAACATGAGTAATTCCATAGCGAAGCAAGAAGAGTTTCAAGAAGTTTTGATCGCAGACATCGGCTTGAGCGACTTCAATTCCTAGTTTTTGTAGTTCTGCTACGCGATCTCGTTTTAAATGAGGATCGTAGTATGCATTGAAATTATCAAGTCCAATGACGAAATCACCTCTTTGCTTGAGAAAGACGGAGAGATGATATCCGATAAAGCCTGCGGCACCGGTAATGAGAATTCGTTTCATCGTTTAAAATATGTCTGCTTGCTTCCATTCTAAATCTCTGAATTCTTATTTTGCATGTCTTTTTTTTGAAGAGTCATTTTTGATGTTTCAAGTTGACAGCACCTGCAAATAAAGTTTACGATGTGGGAATTTTTCTAAGAGATGAAGAATAGGGTCATGAAAGAACATAAACGCAAGCGAATTTTGGTGACGGGAGGTGCGGGATTTTTGGGTTCTCATCTTTCAGAGCGTCTTTTGAATGAAGGAAATGAAGTTTTATGTATCGATAACTTTTATACGGGCACAAAAGAAAATATTGCTCATCTTATGTCTCATCCTCACTTTGAAGTGATTCGACATGATATTTGCTTTCCTCTTTATGTAGAAGTCGATGAAATTTATAACTTTGCCTGTCCTGCATCTCCTCTGCATTATCAGGCAGATCCTATTCAAACCATTAAAACGAGTGTTTTTGGCGCATGGCACCTACTAGGCCTTGCCAAAAGGCTTCGATGCAAAATCTTTCAGGCTTCTACGAGTGAAGTTTATGGAGATCCTCAATTGCATCCTCAGAAGGAAGATTATTGGGGGAATGTGAATCCGATTGGATTTCGTTCTTGTTATGATGAGGGGAAAAGATGTGCAGAGACGCTTTTTTTCGATTATAAAAGGAAAAATCTTGTTCCTGTGAAAGTGGCGCGTATTTTTAATACGTATGGCCCCCGTATGCATCCGAATGATGGGCGGGTGGTATCGAATTTCATTGTTCAGGCTCTGAAAAATCAGCCTCTTACGATTTATGGCAATGGAAATCAGACTCGTTCTTTTTGTTATGTTGATGATTTGATTGATGTTGTGGTTCGTTTTATGAATGCACCGGAGGCGATTGCAGGGCCTATAAATATTGGAAATCCTGCAGAATACCGGGTGATTGATTTAGCGCATGAGATTGTGCGCCTCACAGGATCTCGTTCGCCCATTGTATATAAATCGCTTCCCTCCGATGACCCAAAGCAACGGCGTCCGGATATTTCGAAGGCTAAAGAGTTGTTGGGATGGCAGCCGAAAACGTCTCTTGAAGCGGGACTGAAATCAACAGTTGCTTATTTTGACGGCATTCTTTCAAAGAGTGCGTTAGATCTCTTGAGTTTATCCTAGTTCAGAAACTAAAGCAAAAATTGAATTCCGCGCCCCCAAAGAGATAGGTATTCCCCGGGAGTCCTAGATGGAGTCCTGTGAGTGTTTTTGCGGTTGTTTGTCCGTCTTGCCAGTATTCAAAGAACGGCTTTAAGATGATTGTACAATCGTATTTTCTAGAGATTAAAAGAGTTAAAGGAACTTCGACAAGGAAATTAGCAAGTCTTTCTTTAAGGATCCACCTTGCTCCTTTTAGAGGATCTATGGTGACTGTTGGATATACTTGCGGCATCCAGGTGACATAAAGGCCAAGGTAGATATAGTCATCGATGATCCAGTCGGTTAATGCTCCAAGAGGCAGATAAAACTCGTTGTAATTGAAATGGA
>CAYVDU010000038.1:0-9107 GCA_964450765.1 uncultured bacterium
AATACTATACCCTTGATCTTTTTGGAAATTTTACAGCTTTGAATCTCGTCAGAAAGCCGATTCTTCAACTGTCTTCGGTATATACCGAAAATGATTCGAGAATCGGTTTTTAAGCGAGTTCAAAGCACCAAATTTCCAAAAACGCAAAGCAGATTGTATTGCATGAATACTACCTATTTTGCGTTCTTGAAAATTTGGTAGCTTTCAATCTCGTCTAAAAACCAATTCTTGAATCATATTTGGTATTAATATCGCCAAATGACATAGAATATTTTGCAAATGCAAAAAGCAATTTCACTCGCACTCCTTTTGCTGTTTTGTTTAGGCATCGGCAAAGGACTTCACCATGTTCGCCACGGATTTAATCCGCGTCGCATCCAAAACGAATCGAAAACCTCCCTCCATTTAAATGAAGAAACAAAACAAATTTTATCCCAGCCATTTCGATATTTAGGCAGAGGAAGACAATGCTTTGCCTTTGTCAGTGAAGATGACCGTTATGTTCTCAAACTTCTTCGAACAGACATCTATTATCCCTCTTTTTGGATGCGAGCATTTCCTTGTTCATTTTCTCAAAAAATACAAAAAAATCGTTTCAACAGATTCGAATTCGTTACAAATAGCTTTATTTTGGCTGTTAACAAACTCAAAAAACAAACAGGATCCATTGCTCTTCACCTGGGAACGTTAAAACAACCCCATCTTTCATTCATCTCAGACCACACGCACAAAGCATCGCCAGAGATCACTCTTATCGATTCAATAGGATGCACGTATCATTTACCTCTTGAGACAACAAGTTTTGCACTTCAATATAAACATCCTATTTGGGCTCAAGAATTTCTTAAGGCAGTGCAGAATAAGGATTCTCAAACAGCAAGTAAACTCTTAGAAGCGCTTCTAGATAATGTCGTAGAAAGAGGGAAAAAAGGCATTTTAAATCGAGATCGATCCTTTCTTCGTAATTATGGGTTTGACGGAGAATCTGCATATCAAATCGATTTAGGCAGTTTTTTCGTAAACGATCAATTTGATCCATCTACAACCTTTCATAAATCCGTCTGTGATTCTATCGATCCTGTGCAAGAATGGCTATCTCAGGTCGCGCCCGATTTACTCAATGATTTCAACCAAAAACTCCATTCAAAGCTTTTAATGAACTGATCGCATGACTCACGCTTTTTCTTACACAAATTTACCTATAGTCAATATGAGGGACTCTCCTTCTTTGGACTCTGAAGTCGTCTCCCAAACTTTTTTATCCGAAAGAGTCTTTGTGCAAGACCAACATCATGAATGGATATGCATTACGACGAGCGATCAATATAAAGGGTGGGTTCCTAAAAACACCGTTTCTTTTAAAAATTCTCCCTACGATACAGACATTTGCACATCTCGAATCTCATCTCACATCTACTCTACACCAAACATCAAATATGGAGCTTTACTCACCGTTGCGTATCAAACAAAACTCAAACAAGTGCGTGAAGAAAATGATTCATGGATTTTGATCTCTTTACCGAACGATCAATTATGCTTTATCCAAAAGGGCAACGTAAAGAAAGAGCCTCAATTCACAAGTAAAAAAGAACTTTCTCTCTTTGCTAGGCGTTTCCTTGGACTTCCATACACTTGGGGAGGGAGGACAAGCTTTGGATATGACTGCTCAGGATTTGCTCAAATGCTATATAGCCAAATCCGCATTCCACTTCCTAGAGATTCTTCCGATCAAATAAAATCCAAGAATTTACAACAAATTCCCATGGAAAAAGCAACCGAAGGAGATCTCATTTTTTTTGGGCAAGATGAAACAACAATAGGCCATGTAGGATTGTTCATTGGAAATCAGCAATTTATTCACGCAACGGGAAGAGAAAATCGTCCATGGCTACGCATTAGCAGCCTATCCGACACCCCATGGAGTGGATCTCCTCTTGCAATTTATCCTTTTCAAGCCGTCTGCCAACCAATAGAGATCACCTTATGACTCTTCCCATATCGATTGCAACAGACTCTCTACCCTACAGCGAACCTCCAATATCAAAGATCTCAAAAATAGATCTTTGTCATTCCGAGCTGCTGTGCAATACCTTGTTAGAAGCGATGATGCCAATCAAGCAAGTGGCATTTTATTTTTTTCCCTTCATCGGAAATTTGTATTCTTATCACATGGAAATAAGGGAAAAAGATCCGGCCCAGCAATCCATGATTCCTCACTCTAAAGCACTCTCAGCAATCAAAGAAATCAATCAACTAGCAAAAGCTGCCCACCTCTCGCAAAGAGTCGTTCTTTTTGCCTCTCTTAGTCACTATTTTTCTAGCTTTGGCGGCCCTTTTTCTATTCTAAATCCAACAATAACGATTCCTTATGCAGACCTCATCTCCGAAAAAACAACAAATTCCTTATGGAATAAATCGGAACCTGAAATTCGTTTTTTCATTGCACGCGAGCTAGCAAGAATTAAAAGTCCCACATTCTTACTTCACACCGCTATGAAAGTTTCCCTGCTAGGCCTCATGCACTATTATCCTATCCTCCCCCTTTCTTTTTTGGCTCAAAAAGTGATGATAGGGATTTCTCTCATTGCATTTCACTGCTTCTTAGAAAAAAAACTGCAAAGACAGATGGACATCCAAGCTGTAGTCATCCTCTCGGAGTATCTACAAGATGTTCAACAAGCCAAAAAAATTGCGCTATCTGCTCTTAACAAAATCAAAGAGCAGAACATTTGCCGACTGAATTTCAATAAGCTGTGTCATCTTTACATCTCCTCTGAAGGAGAAAATCTATTCGACGTAACACACGACTCACTCTTTAAAAGAATAGAAAGACTCAACCATAGTGATTCTTAAAATGATGCACGCTTCGACAGATCGAGGGTGCATCATTTTTTAAACGAGAAACCGCAAATAGGAAAACGAACTATTTTACGTAGGCCTTTGTGATTTTGACAGTCTCTAAAGGACGGTCTCCAGTTCCGGTTTTGGAAGATTCTATTTTCTGAACATTCTCATATCCAGCAGTTACCTTACCAAAAATAGTATGCTTCATATTCAACCATGTAGTCGGTGCAGTCGTAATAAAAAACTGACTTCCATTCGTATTAGGGCCCCGATTTGCCATAGCAAGCAGACCCGGCTTATCAAATTTCACAGCAGCGGCGCATTCATCTCCAAATGACTTTCCCCAAATGGATTCTCCTCCAGCGCCTGTTCCTGTAGGATCTCCTCCTTGAATCATAAAGTTTTTAATCACTCTATGAAATGTGATCCCATTATAGTACCCTTTCTGCACAAGACCGATAAAATTTTCACAAGCTTTAGGAGCCACATCAGGCATTAATGTAATTTCGATAGACCCTAAATTCGTTTCAAAAACAACAACTGGATTTTTCATAATATCTTTCCCTATTTCTTGAGCATTTAAAAACAAACAAGGATAAAACAATCCCAAAATGATGCCCACAATATTTTTAAGCCACGCCATATACACTCCATTGAATGAAAGCGATGATGCCATATTTTTGAAATTTTTAAAATAGACCTCTTTCGAAAAAGGTCTAATATAGAATTTTTTATGCCGATCCTCTATAAATGATTCCTTATGGAACTCGTCATTTTAATCGTCATTATCGGTCTTGTTTTTGACTACACCAATGGGTTTCACGACGCTGCTAATGTTGTCTCCACCGTAATTGCAACGCGTGTTCTCAGGCCTTTAACCGCTATTATTCTAGCTGCCATTTTAAATTTTATTGGAGCTACTCAAATCAGCGGCGTTGCACAAACCATTGCAACAGGCATCGTCAATGCCGCCGATACTACACAGCTCGTGGTTTTATCCGCGGTTGTTGGAGCCATCTTTTGGAACCTTCTCACTTGGTACTACGGCATTCCAAGCAGCTCATCCTACGCTCTGATTGGAGGCCTCGTTGGATCTTCATGGATTCACCAAGACGCTTCAGCCATTCTCTGGTCCGGGGTCGTTAACAAAGTCCTTCTTCCCATGATTTTCTCCCCTCTTATTGGCTTTGGCGTGGGACTTTCCATCATGAAATTACTTTTTTGGTACACACAGAAAAATCCAGAGGCCAAAGATAAAAAAATTTTCCGCCATTTACAGATTATTTCCGCAAGTTTTGTCGCTCTTGCTCATGGATTGAACGATGCTCAAAAAAGCATGGGTATCATTACTTTAGGGCTTTTTGCAGGAGGGTTTCTCTTAGAACCCACCATTCCACTTTGGGTCATTCTCTCTTGTGCAACCGTCATGGGGCTTGGTACTGCTTTTGGAGGATTTCGCATTGTCAAAACCATGGGATTTTCCATCACACGCATTTACCCAATGCAAGGATTTGCCGCAGAAACATCAGCCTCTTTTGTCATCTTAATTGCGAGCTTTTTAGGAATGCCTGTCAGCTCTACACACGTCATTACAGGAGGCATTACCGGAGTGGGAGCTGCCAAAGGAAAAAAAGCAGTCCGATGGAAAGTCCCAAAACGTCTTATGTGGGCATGGCTTTTCACTCTTCCCGGAGCAGGACTTGTGGGAGCCCTGACATACCTCATCAGCAAAACAATACTCCCAGGTTAATCCAAGAGATTATATACTGGATCGTTGAAAGAAAGCCTTTTAATGAAACGATTTATTCTTTGTCTTTTTTTAATATCCATCAGTTGTCTAATACCGGTTACACTGAAGAGATTAACTTGCGGCTTTAAACTCGCAAAAATGCACTTTGACACTCAACCCTTGACAGACTTTAATGTAGTTTCAAATCTTCCCAATGAAGAAATATTATCGATCGTGTCACAACCATTTACCTATTTAAATCGAGGTGCTCAATCCTATGTTTTTACAAGCAAAGACGGAAAATGTGTAATTAAGTTCTTTCGTCATCATAACAGCTTTTCATCCACCCAAAAACACAAAGATCTCTCCAAGCAAAAAATGCAAAGACTTTTTTCTGCAAGCATCTTAGCCTATGAAAAGGCGCAAAAAGAAACCGGTGTCTTATTTTTACATCACAATCCAACAAAAGACAATCTCCCCTACTTACACGTAAAAGGCCCTGTTGGACAAAAATTTTCTCTCGACCTGAACTCGTATCGATTCATCATTCAAAAAAAAGTAGATCCCTTCCAAGAATCTCTTCTTAAAGCCTACCATTCTTCAGACAAACTACAAATGGCTCGGCACATCGACTCTTTCATCACTCTACTACACTCTCGCGTTTTGAAAGGAATTCAAAATACAGATCCATCCTTAATTCGCAATTTTGGCTTTTTCAACGAAGAAGCGTTTGAAATTGATTTTGGAAACTACATCGAACATGCAGGGCCAAGCAATCAAGATTTTATAATATTCTCAAAAAAGTTTCGCAAATGGCTTCGAAAAAACGCACCGGAATGGGTCTCTTACTTTGATGAACATCTAAAAATCAAGACACATCAAAACTTGTAGTTCATTATCTATTATTTAGATCCTTTCATAGGTATCTTCTTTCGAGAACTTAACGAAAAACTCTCTTTGAGCTTGTTTGGAGAGACCCGCTGCAACAAGAATAGGTCTTAAAGATTTTTGATCATTCGCATCGATGTGCATTCTTCCAAAGAGACCCACCGTACTCAAAGGCAAACCAGAACTTCTTGCAGCCTTCGCGAAGATTCTCATCTGATCACGGGCTGCAGAATCTGCCCTTGAGGTTACAGAGATAAAATACCCACCTCCCTCAGCCCTATTTATATTCACAGAAACTTCATTTATTGTTCTAATCTCCATAAATACCTACTTGAAAATTGAAAATCGGCCAAAATAATCCCCAAACGGGACGAAGCCTGAGTTTCGAGAGACGTCTATTGATTGAAACTGATCGAAAAAGAACGGAAGAGGTAGGATTCGAACCCACGAACCCCGTGAAGGGTTTCCTGTTTTCAAGACAGGCGCAATCGGCCACTCTGCCACTCTTCCGTAAAGATGAAGAAGAAATTCTAATACATATTTCACTTATAGCTCAAGGAAATTGTGAGAGAAATCGCGTGTCATTTTGTGTAAAAAGACGAATATCAGGAATCGCATTTTGCAAAATCACAAGACGCTCAATTCCCATTCCCCAAGCGTAACCAGAATAAATTTCAGGATCAATATTCCCTTTTTTTAGGACATTGGGATGAATCATTCCGGCGCCTAAAATCTCAAGCCATCCCGTATGTTTACAAAGCCTGCATCCAGAACCTCGACAGGCTGTGCAGCGAACATCTACTTCCATACCAGGCTCCACAAAAGGAAAATAGCTGGGACGAAATCGCGTTTCTACCTTCTCACCTAAAAGCTTACTTAAAAAATCTTCCATTGTCGAAAGAAGGTCTTTAAAAGATACGTGGCGATCAATATAAAATCCCTCTACTTGATGAAAAAACACATGAGACCGAGCGGATATATCTTCATTGCGAAAGCAACGGCCCGGAGCAATCACTCGAATAGGCGGAGCAAACTCTTCCATCACGTGCACTTGGACATTGCTCGTATGAGTCCTCAACAACCACCCATTTTCTAAATAGAATGTGTCTTGCATATCTCGCGCAGGATGATCCGGAGCAAAATTCAGTCCACCAAAATTATAATGCTCTGTATCTACATCGGGACCATAACGGACAGAAAAACCCATGCCAATCAGCACATCTAAAACTTTATCCATCATTTGATGAATCGGATGAATTCTGCCTAAACAAGATTTGCGTCCAGGAAGTGTAGGATCAATCCATTCTTTTTCTAAACGATCTTCAGTTTCTTGCCTCAACAAACGATCAAAGCTATGATCAGAATGGGAAAGAAGCTCCTCTTTTAAATCATTAATGACCTTGCCAAGATGAGGACGTTCCTCTGCGTTGCAATGACGCAACTCTTGCATAAGAGATTGCAAAGAACCCTTTTTACCAAAATATTTAATCCGAAGGTTCTCAATATCTTTGACTGACAAAGAATTCTTTAAATCAAGAAAAAAAGAAGACCGAAGGGAGCTGATCTGTTCATGCAATGATGCCAAAAGTACCCCCTTCAGATTCGGTATGAGATCAATTAACTAGCTAGGCCTTGCTTTGCTGAAGCAACGATTTGACCAAATGCGTTTGCGTCTTGAATAGCAAGTTCTGAAAGCCATTTACGATTGATTGCACAACCTTGACGCTTGAGTCCATCAATTAACCGGCTATAAGACATTCCATGCATTTTGGACGCAACACTGATTCGGCTAATCCACAAACTTCGAAAGTCTCTTTTTCTGAGTTTACGATGCTTATAATTAAAAGCCATCGCTGACATAAGAGCATCTTTACTAAGCTTCAAGTGGTTTTTTCGATCGCCATAAAAGCCTTTGCAACGCTTTAGCAACTTCTTTGTACGTCTACGAGACGCGACAGAATTTGTAATCCTTACCATAAAACTATACCCCCATCAAATCTCGATACATCTTCAACTGTCCCTGATCAACAAGGGCTGGCTTCGCTAATTTACGTTTTCGATTAGCGCTTTTCTTGGTCAAAATGTGACGACGGCCCGGATGGGTTCTTTTCAATTTCCCTGTTCCCGTTACCTTAAATCTCGATTTGACCGCTTTTCGGGTCTTCATTTTAGGCACTGTAATCCTCTCTCTTTATTTAATGATTGGAAACCGCTACTTTGGGTTTCTTTCCGCTCGGAGTCAGAACGGTTGTCATGGTTCGGCCCATCATTTTAGAGTTCGTTTCAACTGACGCAATATCAGAGAGATCATCGCAAAACCGACTCACGACTTTGTATCCCAAATCAATATGCAACATCTCTCGACCTCTAAACATGACGCTAATCCGTACCTTGTTCCCCTTCAGGATAAAGTCCCGAGCATGTTTTAACTTCGTCTGGAAATCATGCTCATCAATATTGGGTTTGAGCTTAACTTCCTTGACCTTAATCTGAACTTGAGCCTTCTTGCTATCTTTTTCCTTTTTCTGCTGCTGATAACGAAACTTGCCATAATCAACAATCTTTACCACAGGTGGTTTCGCAAGCGGCGAAATCTCAACTAAATCAAGATTTACTTCTTCTGCCTTCGCAAGAGCTTCCCTGAGTGACATAACCCCGATCTGCTCTCCTGCTTCAGAAATAACGCGTACTTTATCAGCTCGAATTTCTCTATTGATTCTCAAGACGACCAAATCCTCTCTAAAAAATATTAAACAAGGCTTTGTTCTATCAAAAGAGCTAAGTTTCTTTCAACTATAAGTTGAGAAACCACAACCCTTTTTACACAAAGTCTCGCTGCACTCCACGCCCTACCCAACCCATCTACGACTCTAAAATCGACATGAGCAACTTCTTCCCCATCTCCAGATAGAGCCTCATAAGGCCACCCCAACTCTTTAAAGGCGTCCATGATCAGGCGAGACGCTTGATCTTTCCGTCTAAAAACGGCAAAGATCTCGCATTTAAAGCCCAGAATAGTAAGTGTTTTTCGAATGGATTGCAAGGAAGAAGTGATATTTTGCAAGGAAGTTGTCACTTGAAGCTTCGTCCCCTCCGTCGGATCCAAAAATCCCAAGTCCTCCACAAAGTGAGAATCCCCCTCTTCCTTAATGAAAGAAAAAATTTCACCCACACTAAGAACTTGCATCGTTTGCATGAGCCGCTGATGTTCTTGGCTGCGATCCAAGGACTGCGGAAGACTCACCTCAAAAACACCTTGAAAAAGGGACTCTTTCAACTGAGAAATAAGCCGTTCTCGCGCATCAATCCCATCTTTTAGCCAAATAAAAGAACCTTCTGATTCTATCCAGAATCCCTTCAAACACCCCACTTTTTCATGTCGTCTTTGAGGATAGTGCTGCCATTTTTTTAAAAATTCCTTGAGCTCATCCTTGGAGGAGTGAGCCATCCCCGTCATTCGAATTTTTTCTTTATCAAGTGCAATCGCGGGGAAAAGCTTAAAAGAGGTGAGTTCTTTAGAGGAAGACAAGGCCTCTCCCGAGAAAAGATCAATAAACGATCCCATCTGAAAAATTTGAAATAATCCGAGCCCATCCACTTGATCTGCTAAAAGAAAATGACCTTTGCTCTTCAAAAATTCTTGAGC
>CAYVDU010000039.1:0-9011 GCA_964450765.1 uncultured bacterium
GCATTAGCGCAAACTTCTTTGACTGCTGCTGATGTAGCAAAGATCTCTGGAGGTTTCCATCATTTTGGAAGCAATCCATTGACACCGAGAGGAAATGGGGTTGGTTCTACAGAGCCTGTGCAAGACGCTTTGATGGTAGTAGGTCCAAAAGAAGAGAAACCTACGACTTCGGGAGCATTAGCGCAAACTTCTTTGACTGCTGCTGATGTAGCAAAGATCTCTGGAGGTTTCCATCATTTTGGAAGCAATCCATTGACACCGAGAGGAAATGGAATTGGTTCTGCAGAACCTGTAAAAGATGCTTTGATGGTATTAAGTCCAAAAGAAGAAAAGCCTACGACTTCGGGAGTATCAGCGCAAACTTCTTTGACTGCTGCTGATGTAGCAAAGATCTCTGGAGGTTTCCATCATTTTGGAAGCAATCCATTGACACCGAGAGGAAATGGAATTGGTTCTGCAGAACCTGTAAAAGATGCTTTGATGGTATTAAGTCCAAAAGAAGAAAAGCCTACGACTTCGGGAGTATCAGCGCAAACTTCTTTGACTGCTGCTGATGTAGCAAAGATCTCTGGAGGTTTCCATCATTTTGGAAGCAATCCATTGACACCGAGAGGAAATGGAATTGGTTCTGCAGAACCTGTAAAAGATGCTTTGATGGTATTAAGTCCAAAAGAAGAAAAGCCTACGACTTCGGGAGTATCAGCGCAAACTTCTTTGACTGCTGCTGATGTAGCAAAGATCTTTGGAGGGTTCTCTTATTTTGGAAACAATTCATTGACGCCGAGAGGAAATGGAGTTGGTTCTACAGAACCTGTAAAAGACGCTTTGATGGTAGTAAGTCCAAAAGAAGAGAAGCCTTCGACTTCGGGAGTATCAGCGCAAACTTCTTTGACAGCGGATGATGTAGCAAAGGTTTCTGGAGGTTTTTTTGATCATGGATTGAGAAGGCTTTTTGGAAGCAATTCATCGAGGGAGAGAGGAAATAGAGTTGGTTCTACAGAACCTGTGAAAGACGCTTTGATGGTAGTAAATCCAAAAGAAGAGAAGCCTACGACTTCGGGAGTATCGGCGCAAACTCCTTTGACTGCTGATGATGTAGCAAAGATCTCTGGGGGCTTTTCTGATCATAGATTGGAAAGATTTTTGGCAAATAATCCACCGGCACCGAGAAGAAATAGAGCTGGTTCTACAGAACCTATAAAAGACGCTTTGATGGTAGTAAGGCCCAAGGAAGAGAAGTCTACGACTTCAGGAGCATCGGCGCAAACTTCTTTGACGAGCAATGATGTAGCAAGACTTTTAAGAAACAATCCATTGGATTCGAGAGGAAGAGGCGTAGGTTCTGCGGAACCTGTGAGAGATGCTTTGATGGGAGAACATCCCAAAGAAGTAGAGCAAACTGCTTTCACTGTCGATGATGTAGCAAGGGTTCTCGAATGCTTTCCTCATTATCAATTGGAAGGGCCTATGGAAAACAATGCATCTACGTCGAGAAGAGATGACGCCGTTTCTATAGAACCTGTACAAGATTCTTTGATCAGAAGAGAATCGAGAGCGATTGTTCCTGTGAATACTTCTTTAAATAGGGAGCCTCCAAATACTTTTTCCGTTGCTGAGATATCGGACATGTTGTCCAGAAGAGATTCGATGATTTTTGTAGGGGATAAAGTAATGTCAACACGAGATGAGATGATTCCAACAGGGGGAGACTCTTTAATATTAAACCCAACAGAAGAGACAAAAGTTATGCCAGCAATTATTGCTCGATATGTAAATCGAATCGTTAGTTATAATCCATTAAAGCGGGTACGGATTGGGAATGCTGGTAAAGTGACACGGACTGTTGTGTCGGTATTAGGGAAGGGTAGTCAATATGCAGGAAGAGGCTTTGGTTTTCCGGGTATAGCTGTTGGTTTCTTAGGTGGATGGTTAGCAGCTCATCTATTAGAAGAAGAGAAGAAAAATGAAGAAAAATCAGGCGTTCTAGAGGAGTTAGTCAAGAAGTCTACCTCAGTGGATGCGCAAACTCAGACAGAAGCTAAGGTGGCCAGTTCTCCTCCAAAGAAAAAAGATCCTGTTCGCAGCATACCTTCTTCACAGTATGTAGGTTTTCCAAATCTAAGGAGTAGAGGTCTCGTAAATTTTGATACGACAAGGATGAGTTCTTTTAGCGACCCGTCAAGAGAAATGAGATCTAAAGTTGACGACGATGTTCTCTCAGTTCGTAGACGTTTTGCCGGATCATCAGAAAAGGGGAATTCTGAAGGTGGTCATCATTCTGGAGATGGAACGTTGATAGTGAGGCCAACACCAGATGCTGGGGATTTTAAGAAAAGAGCGCCGAGATCGGATGTAGCTTTTAATCCGTCAACAAAATGGGAATTCACCCCGCATGAATTTTTTCGTTTTATGAGTGCGTATTTTAATCGACCGGTAACAGATGGAAGAGATGCCCATTCTAAACGAGGGACGTTGACAGTGAGACCGCTGCCAAATGTCGCAGGGGCTATAGATGGAAGTCTTTTTGAGAGGGGAGTATTGGGGTCAGGGAGAGGCCCTATAGTGACTGAACCGGATTCTGATGACGATGTTTCTGTTCCAGTAAGCAGAAGGATAGACTCGGAGAGTCGTTCTATTGGGACAATGACGGACGAGAATCGGCCAAGTGCGTCTACAGGGACGATAACAAAAGTAGGTAAATCTGCTGGAGCTGTGCTGCAAGGAGAGGAAGGGGAATTTTTTGGATATAGTGGTCGTCGATTGCCGCAGCCGTTCTTTGATGAAGGAGATCTGTATGAAGGTGTTTGGAGAAGTCCATCATCAGCAAGATCAGGAAGTTTACCGAGAAATAGACCGGATAGAGGAGCGTTTTCAGAAGAACAAGCAGATGGTTCATCGGGAGGAACTTCTCCGGGTAGAGATTCTCAAGAGTTTGTCTCTCCAATTCGTTTTGCTGAATTTTCATCTGCCTTTTTAGGAGGAAATGATCAACAAGACTCGCGACTGTTTGGAAGAAAGGGAAGAGACTATCGTTCGTCTTCAGTAGATAGCTCTTCAAGAGGAACTCCTCAGGGTGGAGAAGATGCGGTGTCGGCGTCTCCAATTCGTTTTTCTAGATCTCCCCTTTCACAGCAGAGATCTCTGAGAGTCGATAGACAGAAAGAAGATAGTTCTTTTTTAAGGGCAGCGATAGAGGACGCTGGTAGTGCAGGTATTACTGTTTTCAAAGGAAGCGGAAGACAGTACGTTTCTTTAGACTTTTTGGATTTCGTATTGCGTAGAAAGGGTTATCCCGACATGAACCGAGGAGATCTAAAGAAAGCGATGAAGTCTTTCAGTTATCTATCTGAGGTTTACAAAGAGAATCAAGGAGATTCTATGATTCGTCTGTCTCATGCAAATGCAGCTGTTCAGAAAGCTATTGAACATCATAGACAAGAACATCATCAACAAGAACATCAATCGACAAGAAGATCTAAGGATAGGTTTGGATTTTAATAACCAAAATTAAAGCCGATGGTGGCTCCGTGCAGCATCAGACTCCCTTGAGGGAGCTGTACAAAAGCGAGGATATTGGCTTCATTCCAAAAATATTGAACATCGTATCCAAAGTTGATTTGGAAGTAGCGGTTTTGATGAAAGGTATGCGTCCATTCGGCTCCTAGCCAAAGCTCCATTTGAGGGATGAGCACAATGACTTGTTGTGTGCCTTTAACTGTGGTGTTAGATTGGATATTTTGATTTGCAATCTCGCTATAGATGACTGTTGAGTAGATTTTGGAAAGTAGTAAGCTCCATGAAGGTTTGATTTGTAATGCCCACGATTTGGGTAATGTCCAAGAGAGATCTAAACCTAGATTAGGACCTACGCCCCAAAAGAAATTCTGGATTCTTTGATTCAAAAAGATGAGCTCGTTTTGGTGAATGACTGGATGGATATAGGATACATGCCATTGTTGCTTAGGATAGGCGCCTTTAATGCCCATCTGGGGTTTTATTTTTAAAGAATCACTCACTGAAAATAGACGCCCTAGCATGATATCTAAAGATTGAAAATGCATTTGCCATGACGATTTCACTTGCTCCGCTAAAGATTGCATATGACCGGAAAGAATCATGTAGTATTCAGGATTCGAATCTGTAGAATGCTGAGAACTCGAGGTTCTTAAAAAGGTATATGTGGCGCTAAGGTGCCATTGATCATAAGGCAAAATACCTCCGAGACCGACTCTAAATCCGGGATCGTAATTGAAATGCTGATCCACCCAGGCAAGGCTTGATACATTTCCTTGATGAATGCCGTTGGCTTTGATCGAGGCTAAAAGATGATCTTGAATGATTTGCCAATAGAGTATTTCTGTAGAAAAGGTGATTGCGCTTTGATTTTTCTGTTGGACTTGGAGAGGTTCGCTACTGAGAGAGACCGTAGAGATGAACGCTGGATTGTTGGGTGCTTGTGTCTCAAGGGAATTTAAGGAAATGTCATGATGAGGCTCTAATTTGCTTATCTTTTCGATGGGTGGTGTACTGGTGTTCGGCTGATCTTTGATCTCATTTGTTGTTTGATTAAAAACAAGCGAGCAATGGTCAAAATGGATAGCAATATTAGATCTTTGAGTGAGGCCATTCAATCGTTCTTTTTGAGAATCCAATGTTGTAGGGATTTCGATGTGAGGGGTGCTTTCTTGTTCGATAGCAAGTGTTGTTGTGTCTTCAGTCAAAGAAAGAGATGTTTCTTTGCTTTGATTTTGCTCAGTCAAAGAGAGGGGAGATTCTAAAGGCTCATCGATCGGTTTTTGGGGGATGTATTTTTCGATTGCGATTTTATCGGGTTTTTCAGGAAGACTTGTTTTGTTTTCAGCGGAGCTAGATTTTTCAGATGTTGAAGAGGCGAGTGGTAAGAGAGGGTTTGATGTTTTTAAATGATGTAGTGTGGGAGGAAAATAAGGGGGAAATTTGAGGCGGTGGTTGGGTATTGGTAGAGAGGTGATTTCAATCGTTTTAAATGGATTAAAAGTTGAGAATTTCTTTTCTTTTAAAGGAAGATCTTCTTGGAAAATGTTAAGAGGAGTTAACAGAAAACAAGAGAAAATATAATGGATCATATTTTTAGGGCATGGGTAATGGATATGACGGCTTGCAGCGAGTTTCTTTGATTTTGATCAGAGAAAAGAGTGCAATGACTAGATAGATAGGTAGTGTTAAGAAGGCAGTTTGGTAGGCTTCAAGAGAAAAAATGCGGGCGCCTTCAGAGAGAGCTCCATTCCAGTTCATGTCGAGGATTTTTCCGGTTAATGGATCGGAAAAAGCACCGAAAAAGGCATCAAATGCATTCATAAATCCAATCGCCGTTGCAGCAAGAGTTGGAACAGTGATTTCTCGGATCATTGTAAAGCAAAGAAGAAAGCTGCTAATGGAAAATCCAAAGAGAAAGAGAAGAAGCATGAGAACAGTTGTTGATGAGCAGGGAGCATAAATCACAAAAGAGATGCAGATTAAAGCAAGCAACGTTCCCCAAAACATAACAACGCAGCGCTTTTGTAGCCAATCTGAGAGCCATCCGAATGTAGGAGCTCCGACAGCAAAGCCAATAAAGATTAAGGAAACCATCTGAGCTGCGATTGTATCTGATAGTAAGTAGCCTTCTTTTAAGAAACTAACGCCCCATAATCCTCCAAAGATCATGACAGGAGCGAATGCAAAACCGCTAAATATGGAGAGCCACCAAGATTGAGGGTTTGCGAGCACTTTCCGAAGACTCGCTGTGAGAGAAAGGGTAGGAGATCCTATCACTTTGTCAATCACATGATTGGAAGATCGATCTTTGACAAAGAGCCAGAATAAAGCCGCAAGGACAAATCCGGCAATCCCAATGATTTGAAGCGCGGATCTCCATTCGAGGTGTTGGATAAAAGCAGATAAAGGGGCTTGGCCTCCCACGGCGCCCAGCATGGCGAGCGTCATCATAAGACCTGTCATGAAGGCAAATTGGCGGAAAGGAAACCAGTTGGCGATGAGTTTTAAACAGTTGACTGCTGCAAAGGCGGCTCCGGCTCCTGTTAAAAAACGACCGAGTTCGGCCATAAAAAGAATTTCTGCTTTGGCAAAAAGAAGGCTTCCAAAAGCGCAGACAGCAATCGCAACAGTGGTTGTTTTTCTAGGTCCAAATCGATCAATTAAAAGTCCCGCCGGAAGTTGTAAAATGAGATAGGCATAAAAATAGCAAGCCGCCAGATTGCCTAGCTCAGCTCCGCTGATGTGGAACGTGCTCATGAGAGTGTTTGTCATGACGCTGGGAGATACTTCAAGAGCATACTTATAGAACATAAAAATGGAGCTAAGTAGCCAGATGACCCAAGCTTGCGTTGTATGAGAGGCTTTCGACGTTTTTTTTTGCATAACAGTGAGGTTTTTTGTTTTTTTGCAGAATACTACTTTTTATCAATAAAGTCTATTGTTAATGAGGGACATAAAATTGTTCAACAAGACGATTCATTGTTTGAATCCATTGTATCGATTCTTTTCCCATGACTTGAATAATGAGGCTCCACGCTGCTGCAAGAAGTGCAATCCCTACCCAAGATTTGACAGGAATACCCAGGAAGACGATTTGCACTTGGGGAGCCAAACGGTTTGCGATCCCAAGAAACATATCGCTGAGCATAAGAGCAATGAGCGAAGGGGCTGCTAGTTGGATGCATAAATTAAAGCTGAGCTGTAATGTGTTCATCATGGCTTTCCAAAATGGAATGTTCACACCAAAAAGCGCTGCATTTACAACTTGATCTACAGGAATGATGGTGTATGAAGTGGCCACACCGTTTAGGAAGTAAAACGGTCCTCCAAGAGAAAAAAAAATGACAATGAGTACGTAATTATACAAAATACCGAGAGCGCCCGTTTGCGTTCGTGTCGTTGGGTCTGTGACTTGTAAAGAAGAGGCCCCCCTTTGAAAATCGATAAGGCCTCCGGACATTTGGGCAATGTAAAAAGGACATGAAGCTAAAAAACCTAAGATCATTCCAATAAATAATTCTTTAATGCAATAGCCGACAAACGGCATTGCAAATGGGATTTCACCGTGAACGGTGAATAGATTTTGCGGCAGAAAAATAGCAGTGAGAGCAACTCCGAACATAACACGAATGGTCATAGGTACGTTTTGAGCCCCAAAAAAAGGGACTAAAGTGAGAATGGGGAGTACTCGGGCAAGCGTTAAAAAAAATGTAGATAAGACGGTCATTGCAGAGAGATGAGGCAACGAAAGAAGCAAAGAAAGATAGGAATCAGTTGCAGAAACAGGATTCATCGTACCTCTTGCGAACTCATAATCGATTACGTTGCGCTGTATTTCTGGATCGCCATCAGGATGGTGTTGGTATATTGTAAAATTTCTCCTCCAAGCCATCCGCCTAAAAGAATGATGGTCATGACCACGGCAAATAGTTTAATGGTGAACGAAAGGGTTTGTTCCTGAATTTGTGTAGCCGCCTGAAAAATGGCTACAAATAATCCTAGGATGGTGCTGACGATGATGGGAGGTCCTGAAAGAATGAGGATCAAGATCAGCGCTTGATAGGTAAGTTGATAAATTTCATTAGCAAACATAGATCACTTAAATGAGAGTGCAAGTCCTTGGATGAGAACCGTCCATCCGTCGACAAGGACGAGAAGGAGCAGCTTGATGGGAAGCGCAATCGTTAAAGGCGAGAGCATCATCATTCCCATGGCAAGTAAGATGTTGGAGACGACAAGATCGATGACAAAAAACGGCAGGTAGATGAGTACTCCAATTTCAAAGGCTGTTTTTAATTGGCTTGTAATGAACGCAGGGATCAGGATGATAAAATCTGTTTGTTTAATTTCTGCTTTATAAGGATCTGGGAAGATGCGATAGGCGAGTTTATAGAAGTTTGCGATATGTTTGGGAGAGCAGTTTCTGTCTAAAAATCCTTTTAAAGGTTCTTTTGCTTTTTCTATGACGTTAATAATAAAAGTGGATGCTTCCGGAGAAAAAACATCACGCGGCGCCTCTGTTCTAATAATGCTCTCAGAGGCTTGATACATGGCAAGACCTGTTGGAAACATGACGTAGATGGTAATGAGAAGAGCCATGCCGTTTAATACTTGGTTGGGTGGTGTCTGCTGCAATCCAAGCGCTTGTCTTAAGAGAGAAAGAACAACAATGATCTTTAAGAATGAGGTGAGGAGCATGATGGCAAACGGCAAGAGAGAAAGTCCTGCTAATACGGCCAATTTTGTGACAAGACTGGGATTGGATCCTCCATTGGCAGCTTGTTCGGTAACAGATTCTGGAGTTGCTGTAGTCATTTGCGAGGTGGGAGCTATTGCATTTTGCGTTGTTTGTTGTGCTGATGCGCCTGTCATCGTGAAAAGGACAGAGAAAAAGAAGAGAATTTTGAGGAAATAATTCATGTTATTTGACCATAAAGGATTCAAAAGCAGCTTGCAGCGCACGCCACTGATTTTCTAATTGAGCATTGATGATGCCCGCTTCTGTTTCGATCATACATCCACCGATCTCAATATCATCTCTTTCTTGAATGGAGAGATTTTCAAGATGTTCGAAGATTTGTCTGATTTTAGGACGGTTTGCTTCAACATATTCAAGATCTGATCGATTGACGTAGATAGTGACTTTGCGATGTTGTGTGACAGGTTTTAAAGATGTCAAAATGATATCGACAATACGATCCGGGTGAATTTTAAGTTCTTCTCCTAATATTTTACGGGCGGCTTTGAGGGAGAGGGGAAGAATTTTTTTGTGGATTTCTTCTCTTAATTCTTTGAGTTCTTTATCCAATGCAAAAAGATGCTTATTTAAAGAGGTGAGTCCTTCTTGAAATCCTTCTTTAAAAGCGGTTTCTTTGGTTTTTTCAGCGTCCAGGAGAGTTTCTTTTTTAAAAAGATCAGCATCTTCTTTGACTTGATTGAGAATTTCCTCAGCAGTTTGAAGAATAGAGAATTCAGAAGCAGGGATGATTTTTTGC
>CAYVDU010000040.1:0-8969 GCA_964450765.1 uncultured bacterium
CACTCACCAAAATGCAGGCGCTTCTTAAAGAAACAGATGTAGCCGCGCAATCAACCAATGCATTCCAGCAACTCGGGAAAACAAGCTTCTTTCTCTACAAACTCAAGAATGCCGGAGGATCTCAAGTATTAGCCTCTTTAAAAGCAATGACGGTTGATCTCAAAAAATCAGGCGCTGCAGATAAGGATTTTCTAGCTACTTTACAGAGCGTAAAATACATCCGAGAAACCAATTCTCTTCTTTTCACCGGCAATGAAGACTCTTTAAAACAAATTCAATCCCTCGTCGATCAATTCGACATCAGCGATCTAGCAGCTCCGAAAATCGAACTCCCTGAAAATCTCACAACTTCCCCCCACTTCCTCGTCTATCATCCAACGGCAGTCAGTGGAATCGAACTCGAAAAAATCACGATGGATTTTGCAGAAAATCTAAAACTTAGCGGCCTATCAGATCCCGATTTATTTCACGCCTTTCAATCAATGCGTTGGGTAGAACAATCGCAATCTCTCATCTTCACAGGCACTCAACAATCCTTAGCTCAAGTCAAAGAACTTTTGACTTCTTTCGATATCTCATCAAATGCACCCGAAGGAACTACTTCTTCAGAAGGAACTTCCATCCATGGCATCGACAACACCAACTTCTTGGTCTATAAACTTCAATTCCACAAAGGAGATGAAATCCAAACAGCTTTAAGACAAATCGCGAAGGATCTACTAAGCACAGGGGCTACCGTCAATCAAAACCTTCTTAATTCGATTAATTCCATTCAATGGATTCAAATCACGAATTCTCTACTCTGTTCAGGAGATCAAGAAACACTCACGCGATTGCGCGATCTCGTCAAAAGTTTGGACGTCCCTTTAAAACAAGTATTTATCGAAATGCTTGTCATCGAGACAAATCTCCTCAATGCATTGCAATTCGGCCTTGAATGGGGAGGAAAATACAAATACCGAAATAGCTTCCAAGGTACATTCAACAATAATCTTCCGCCAACAGCAGACGGCACGTGCAATACCGACAGCACGATGCAAACACTCAATAACTACATCCCAAGATCCCCGGCGCCACCGCTCACTCCCCAAATGCCATTTGGATGCGGATTCGATCTAGGAGTCATAGGACAAGTCATTAAACATAACGGCAATACATTCCTTACCCTAGGATCTCTCCTTAATGCCTTGCAAAACGATGATGAAAGCTCCGTTATCATCACACCCAAACTCATTACACAAGACGGCCGCACTTCTTCTATTTTCGTAGGCCAAAATATTCCGTTTGTCGGATCTTTCGTTAACACTCAAGGGAATAACACGGTTCAAACATCGAACATTGAATATCGAGATATAGGCCTCAATCTAAAAATCACTCCGGTTCTTGGGAATTCCGACATCATCACACTCGATATTAGCCTAGATCGATCTCAAACACTCACAAATCCGGCGAATGCATCCATCAATTTTAGCACCACATCCGCAAATGGAATTATCACCAGCAAAACCAACATGCAAACAACAGTTCATGTGCCCGATAAAAACTTTTTGATTCTCAGCGGCTTTGTAAACAATACAAATGCCAAGGCAAAATCGGGAATCCCCTGCTTAGGAGGCCTTCCTCTCATAGGCTCTGCATTCTCAACGGATAGCACCACCATCAATAACTCAAATATTGTCATCTTCTTACGTCCTCATATCATCAGCTCTGTCGACGATCTTAGACAGCTCACCTCCGATCAAGAAGATGCCTTCCGAGATCATCAAGGAACACCTTTCTTACTCAAACAATTTGACGAAGGAATGGAACTCATCAAATCAATTGAAGATGATTAAAAAAAATTCAATCAAACACGTCGTGCTAATACCAAATATGATAAATAACTTTGAATTTAAGCACGCCAAAGCGCCGAAAATCGATAAACGCAAGTGGCGTAGTATTAATTCAATACAACGCCACTTGCGTTCGTCGATTTGTCGGCTGCTTTCGCGCAGCTTAAATTCAAAGTTATTGATCATATTTGGTATGGTATGGATCTTCTGCTGTATTAGCGGTTGTTATCGCGTACAAGATCGAATTGATCCTCAAATCAGCTTTCAAATCCAAGAACAACACTTTGCGCGCCTTTCTAGCGGATTTCCCTCTCTTTCTTTCTCAGAAAAAACATCAGATTGGGGCAAGGAATACATCATTGCTCACGCATTTGCCAAAGAGCTCGATCTTTACCGCGCTGTCTCCACATTTAAAAGAGCTCTCATTTTACTACCTTCGGAAGACTCAGCAAGAAAACTGGAAATCCAATACGACATTCTGCTTTGCTACTATCTAGGAAAGCGCTATGACGAAACCATCGAAGCCTTTGATAGAAGCGATTTAGCGCATGTGGATCGATCTTTTCCCGCCTATCATGATCTACTGCTCATTCTTTATGAATGCTATCACGAAATGGATGACCCTGAAAAACAAGAATGCATCTACAACCTCATGCAAAAATCATTTCCGGATACTGCAGAAAAAATAAAACTCTCTAGAGCCATTCGAGAAGGAGATCTCGACAGCATTCAACAATTTGCTCTTGGGTTCCAAAACGATTCCTATCTTGATGACCTTTTAAACTACTATCATGCAAATAAAAAAAGTGTTGCAAAAGCGCAACTTCTAAACGCCATTCTTCCAGGAGCCGGATATCTCTATATCGGACAAAAAAAATCTGCATTCACAGCTTTTGTACTCAATGGACTGTTCATAGCAGCCGCTGTCCAATTTTTTCGAAATGATCAATTTGCAGCAGGGATTATCACAACAGGATTTGAATCGGGCTGGTATTTTGGCGGTATTTATGGAGCCGGAGAAGAAGCTAAATACTATAACGAAAGACTCTACGATAAAAAGGCAGCGACCATCCTCAACCAACATAATCTCTTTCCAACACTCATGATCAAATATGATTTTTAGAATCCTTTGTCTCTGCTGGCTTTCCTCTCTTTTTGCGACAGCTGGATTTTTTGAACCTTGGGGTAAAGACGCAACCCTAAAAGCCCCCCCAAAAAATCCCCCCAAAGAACATCTGAGTCTTGCTATAAAAATCGCCGATGTCATCATCAGATTCCACCAAGAGGTGATTTCTCCCGTGGATGGCCCTAGAAGCCATTACAGACCTACCTCATCAACCTACATGAAGCTAGCCATGCATCGCTATGGTTTCATCAAAGGATTTCTCATGGGCTGCGATCGTCTTCTTCGAGAAAATGATGAAGAATGGGTCTATCGAAAGGTTGAAATTGATGGACAAATCTATAAGTACGACCCCGCCTTCACCAACAAATACAATCCGCATCAAAAAATAAAACGAAAAAAAATGAAGACTACACTATAATTCAACGAGTTCATCTTCGGTATAAATTAAAAAACAGCAAAGAGCATTTATGAACGCAGCAGCATCAACAAGTAATTTTGCAAGTCCAAACCTCAAATCCGATCAACTGCACACAGACAGCAGCAAACTACAACGAAGAGCAATAGGAAGAGAAACAGACCCCGAGATAGAAATGGGTTCCCTAAATACAAGGGTGCCGATGCAGCTCAAACAGCACGGGACCAAATAACAAACTCTCAAAGAACTTCCTCAAACAACCAGAACTGATTTAGAAATATCCCCTAATTTATCTAAAATTGAGGGACATTTTAATATATAGTCGATTGAATTTAAAATTACACATTTTGGCAAGCGCGAAAACTGCCGAATTTAAAATCTACATAAGCCATTAATAATCATTAACATACACCATCCCACCAAGCCCGCTTGCTGTTGATTGTCAATCAACTTATCAAAAACAGGAACTTTTAAACAAAGTTATAATTAATATGTATTATTTAATTGAATAAATAGTACACATAGATTAAAATATATACTATAAACAACATAAAAAATAATAAGGATAAATCATGTCAGTCAACTCAACAAAAAACAGTCAAAATACCCAACCACCGAACACAATGGATGTAGAAATGCAACCTATACACCCAAGATTTCTGGAAATAAATATAGAGAATGTTGCAAGGGAAATGCTTGAGCTAGGATCTCAACACATCCGTACAATGCCCGGTCAAGCGTTACATTCCA
Source organism: uncultured bacterium (assembly GCA_964450765.1). GTDB lineage: Bacteria > Chlamydiota > Chlamydiia > Chlamydiales > SM23-39 > DAIDHZ01. The sequence continues at coordinate 4,124 of CAYVDU010000040.1, forward strand.
AGGACAAATAGTTTAATGCAGAGAATCCTCCCCCACATCGAATAAAAACCTTCTAACACACTGGTTCATGGTGTGTTAGAAATATAACAGTGAACTAACTCAGAAAGAAAGCGCTGAAAATCTAAAACGCCATTCCTAAGACCTTGAATGACTCAAAACGAGCTCCTGTGCTCTGAGAGCCGCCTTCCAAGTAGAAAATTGAGGGTTGCTTTCATCAGTGAAATAGAAATTATCAAAACCCATCTCTTTCACCAAACCGGTGCGATGAAATACGTGCCACACCTCTTCCGTAAGCCCACTGATCACAAGATATCGATTTGATGCTTTCAGTGTTTGATACAAACGTAAAATCGCAATGCACATGGACGCATCCATATGATGCACGTTATTCAAGCGTAAAACAATTGCCTGTACATGAGGATCATCTGTCACTGTCTGTAAAGTGGATTGAAAAACATCTGCAGCCGCAAAATACAGCTCCCCGCCAATTCCAATGATCCGCACTTTTCGATGCACATCCTCTTGCAAATTCACAATCACTAAGCGACCTTTTGAGTTAAATGCGTACTCTACGAGATGAGGCATGGCGGAACGTTTCAAATACGTCGCAATCGAAATCAAAATTCCCACAAAAAAAGCAACATCCAAACTAAACAAAAGACACGAAAGAAAAGTAAAAACGAAAACTAGAGCATCTTCTTTTGTCGCTCGGAAAATGAGTCGGATTTCATTCCAATCCATCAGCGTATGGACTGTTGCTATCAAAAGAGCTGCTAATGCAGCGAGAGGGATGTACTTTACAAAGGGCCAACAAAAAAAGATGATTAAAGCGGTAATAATTCCGCTAAAAATGGCAGCAAAACGGCTTTTGGCATGCAACCGAAAATTCAGAGCTGTACGCGTGACGCTGCCGGAACTAGGCATCGATCCGACAAGAGAAGAGAGAAAAAGATTGCCAAGCCCCAAACCAAAAACATCTTGATTAATACGCACTTGCTGTCCCACCTTCGCACTAAAAGACCGAGAAACAGAAAACACCTCCAAAATACTCAAAAGAGCAATAGCCACAGCTTCCGGGAAAATTTTGTTTACAATTTTCAAGTTAAACCAAGGAAACGCCATTTCAGGAAACGGATCTGCTGGAAGTTGCAAATTATCCAAGATGCGCACGGAAGAAAAAGAAAACCACTCATTCATCACTTTTGCCAAGATCGTTCCCAAAATGAGCGTCATCAAAGCGTGCGGCCAATTTTTAAAATAATGTCGCACTACGACAAAAAACAAAAGACAACTAGATCCCACCGCAAAAGTAGTCCAACTCCATCCCGATAAATGAGTGATAAACAAAGCGGCCTGATAAAGAATAGGATCATCATTCGGAGGCACAACAATCCCAGTTAAAGAAAACATCTGCGTCACAGCGATCGCCACTGTAATTCCTGCAAAATATCCTAAAACGACAGGCCTCCCTACAAACTGAAGAAGTTTACTCACATTAAAAAACGCGGCCCCAATTTGCAAAAGACCTACGATCAGCACAATCTGCATTAAAATAAGCAAAACAAGCGCTTCTTGTTCTGCGCCTTTGACATTTTCGAAATACGTATACAAAACATCAGAGATCGAAGTCTGAATTAAAATCGCTGTGCCCGTACTAGGACCGGAAATCAAAATCCGAGAAGATCCAAAGCTGGCCGTGAAAATGGTACCGAAAATCGCAGAAAACAATCCCGCTGTCGGAGGAAGTCCTGCAAGTAAAGAATACGCAATCGACTGAGGAATCGTCATCAAAGCCACAGCAAGAGCTGCCATTAAATCATCACGCAAAAAAGCAGCAGTATACTGCCTTAGTTCGGGCCAAAAAGGGATGGGCGAGATAGAGCTAGCCTTGGGAGCGCGCATATTCTTTGCATCATATCATCACGAATGATTTGCTCCAAACGAGGTATTTATAATACAGTAATTTCATATCAACATGAAAGGTCCATTATGCCACCGCAAGAGTCAATTTTCCGCACCGCTTTTAAAACATTCTTACGCATTTTTTTTGGAACAATTGCTCTTTGTCTTGCGTTTGTCTTATTCTCTTTTGTCTATTCGGCTATTTCCTCTACATCTCTTATTGAACAAAACACCACTTTAACAATCCTTCCAGACGCCGAAGGAAAACGAGAGATCGTCAGCACATCAAGCCCCGCCATCCTACAACTTTCTATTACCGGAATCATTGGGGAACCTAAAAAACTCGATATTGATACAATCAACAATATTCTTCTTGATTCCCGCTCCGGATTACTCTGCAAAGATCGCGTTAAAGGAATCCTTTTGTATCTCAACACCCCCGGCGGAACGGTTGTTGACAGCGACGGCATCTACCGCATGCTTGTCGAATATAAAAAACGATATCAAGTGCCCGTTGTTGCCTATGTTGAAGGCCTTTGCGCATCCGGCGGCATGTACATCTCTTCGAGCGCTGACGAAATTTTTTCTGGTCCCTCCGGCGTGATCGGCTCCGTCGGAGTGATCACAGGTCCTTTCTTCAACATCTACGATCTCATGCAAAAAATTGGACTCCAAGCGCAAACCATCACTCAAGGTCTTGACAAGGATGAATTCAACCCCACACGCCCCTGGAAGCAAAATGAAGGCGCATCGATCTACACGCTCACCGCTTTTCTATACCAAAGATTTGTTGACGTCGTTACAACTGCGCGTCCTAATCTTGACAGAACAAAGCTCATCCACGAATATGGAGCTAAAGTGTTTAACTGCGTAGAAGCGCAAAAATTAGGCTATATAGACTATGCAATGAGTTCTCGAGACGATGCTCTTCTTTCTTTACTTGCAAAAGCAAATATAGATCCCAAAAAACCGTACCAAGTCGTCCACTTAAGCCCAAAAAACCCTTTATTCTCGGAAGTTTTCTCCTCAAAATCCCCTCTTTTCTCAGGAAAAATAGATCACTCTTTCATTCCTATGGAAATGACGTTGAGACAACAGCCCTGCTATCTCTATACCCAAAATGAATAAAATCTATATCATTGATGCCGTTAATTATTTATTTCGTTCCTACTACGCAATAGGGCCAATGACCAATGAAAAGGGCGAATCAACAAGCGCCCTTTATGGGTTTATCCGTGCCATTCAAAAACTTCTCAAAATGTTTTCCCCATCTCATATTGTCTGCGTCTTTGATGGTCCCGATAATAAAAAAACAAGACGAGAAATCTATGCCGAGTATAAAGCACATAGAAAAGCTGCGCCTCAGGATCTTTTGACGCAATTTGAATGGGCAGAAGAATATTGTAAATACATGAATCTTCCGACTCTTTGTATTGAGGGATTTGAAGCGGACGATGTAATGGCATCCATCGCCCTCCTTGCTGAAAAAGAAAAACAAGAAGCTTATCTTTGCACAACAGACAAAGATCTAACGCAATTGATCAATTCCCATATTTTCGTTCTCCAGCCTCATAAAGACTACACGCTCATCGACACAAAAAAAGTAGAAGAAATCTACGGAGTAAAACCAGATCAAATCAGAGACTATCTCGCAATCACAGGAGATACTTCCGATAATATTCCAGGAATTAAAGGCTTTGGACCTAAAACGGCAGCAGACCTACTGCAAAAATTTGGAACTCTCAAAAACATCCTAGATCACCCGGAGAAAGTAGAGGGAGAAAAAAAAAGACAAGCCATCATAGAAAACAAAGAAATGGCTCTGTTAAGCCAACAACTTGCCTCTCTGCATCTGAATGCACCTATCCCTCATGATTGGACATTTTACAAAATACAGCCACCGAATGTTGAAAAACTTCAAAACTTCTATCAACAAATGCAATTTCGCTCTCTTCTCAAAGAAATGGCAATTCCTGAAAAAGAAAACATCCCTACGACTTCAGATACCAAAAAACAGTACCATCTCATTCAAACCAAAGAAGAACTCACAAATCTTCTCAAAACCCTCCATCAAGAAAAAGAAATCGGAATCGATACCGAAACCACAAATATCAACCCCTTCCTTGCTGAACTCGTCGGGATCAGTTTTTGCATTCATCCTCAAGAAGCGTGGTACGTTCCTTGCAATGGGGATCTAGACTCTGCCTTTGTCATAAACTCTCTTCAAACCTTTTTTAAAGAGACAAAAAGCTCTTTTTTTGGACACAACATCAAATATGATATCCATGTCCTTCAAAATCACGATATTTCCATCCCCCACATTTCTTTCGACACCATGCTTGGATCTTATCTTTTACACCCGGAACATCGACGCCACAATCTAGACGAACTCACTTTAGAAACATTTCAACATCACAAAATTCCGATCGAAAATCTCATTGGAAAAGGCAAATCGGAAATTTCGATGAGCCAAGTTCCTCTCAATCAAGTGTGTGATTACTGCTGCGAAGATGTTGATTACACAACACGACTCAAACATCTTTTTGAAAAAGAAATCAAAAATCAACATCTTGAATCTATTTTTAAAGAAATAGAACTTCCCCTCCTTCCCATCTTAGCAAATATGGAAAGAGCTGGGATCTATCTCGACACAAATAGACTGAAAAGTATTGAAACGCCCATTTCTTCAGAAATTGAACGTTTAAAGAAAAAAATCTTTCAAGAAGCTGAAGAAGAATTCAACCTCAATTCTCCAAAACAACTCAGTTTTATTCTGTTTGAAAAACTCAAACTAAAAAAACCCGCAAAAGCGCCCACCGCCTTTAGCACAGGAGCTGACATTCTCGAAGAACTAGCCAACGATCATCCCATTGTTGAACATATCCTCAGCTTTCGCACGCTCGAAAAATTAAGAGCTACTTATATTGAATCTTTACCCTTAAGC
>CAYVDU010000041.1:0-8956 GCA_964450765.1 uncultured bacterium
CCCGGCGACTTTCAATTCAATCCGAATAGGTGCCTTTCAACTGGAACGGGTATAGTATTAATTCTCAATACAACCCCTTTTAAAATAATTCAATCGAGGCACTTTGAATCAATCCCAATGGGTGCCTTTCAACTGGAACGGGTATATACCCTTTATATTTTCGAAAATTTGACGCTTTGAACTCCGTCAGAAAGCTGATTCTTCAGCTTTCTTCGGTATACAACCGTTTGAAATTTTATCGGATTGCTTCCTCTCTCAGATATCGCCTTAATTCTTCCGCAGAAGAAAGCTCTAAAGCTCCCTCCGCTAGACGGCAGGCCTCTAAAATTCTCCACTTACGCACTGTATCTTTAACGAGAGGAATGTATCTTGCAGCCACAGAAAACTCGCAAATACCCAACCCAATCAAAAGAGGAATTAAAATAGGATCCGCTGCAATTTCTCCACATACAATCACAGGCTTTTTAGCAATATTTGCAAAAGAAACAATCATTCGAATCAACCGCAAAATACTGGGATGCGTTGCAAAATAAAGCTCTGAAGTATGGGGATTCACACGATCTGCAGCCAAAACGTACTGAATTAAATCGTTCGTACCAATCGACAGAAAATCAACTTCATTTGAAATCGCATCGCACATAAGCGCTGATGAAGGAACTTCAATCATGCACCCAATCGAAATTGCTTTTTCAAACTTTTGCCCTTTTTGTCTTAAGTCTTCTTGAATTTCAATGATTTTTTGCCGCACTAAACGAATTTCTGAAACATCGGATACCATTGGGATTAAAATATGAACTTCCCCATAACAACTCGCTCGCACAATCGCACGAAGCTGAGCTTCTAAAATCTCCGGATACCTAAGCAAAAATCGAATCGCTCGGCATCCCAAAACAGGGTTCATTTCGTGCCCAATCTCTAAAAAATATCTCGCATCGGGATGCTCTGCTGAAAGGTTGATTTTTTTATCTCCTCCCAAATCAAAAATGCGAATTACAAGCGGCTTTCCTTGTAAGGCTTGTAACATCTTCTTGTAAATTTCAAACTGCTCTTGTTCAGAAGGCAATAATTTTTTAGATAAAAATAAATATTCCGAACGAAACAGTCCTATCCCGGAAGCCCCATTCTGTAAAATAAGATCTATTTCTGCAGGATTTTCTAAATTTGCAAAAACCCTGACCTCATACCCATCGATTGTCTCACTTTTTAAATGAGAATTTTTTTGAAGCGATTGATCTTGCTGCTGATCAGTCTTCTTTAACAATTGATACTTCTGCAATGTCTCTTCCGACGGATTCACGATAATAATCCCTTGAGAGCCATCAACAATTAAAGACTGAAGATCCTCATTCTTTAATTGTTTAATGTCCACATTGGCTACATAAGGAATTCCCTTGGCGCGCGCGACAATCGCTGCATGGGAAGTAAGACCTCCTGTTGCCGTAACAAAAGCGCTCACAAGAGAAACATTAGCTTCAACTGTTTCCGAAGGGACTAACTCATTGGCTAAAATAATCGAATTATGAGGAACGTTCGAGATTTTCATCCGGTTCAAAGGACGAAGATATCCTAAAATTCTTTGAGACACATCTTCAATATCACGAATCCGTTCATAAAAATACTGATCTTTTAAATGATTAAAACGAACTCGATATTCTTCAATTAAATGATGAAAAATCCATTCCGTGTTCTGCTCTGTCTCACGAATCCTTTTTTCGACTCCGATTGTGATCAAAGGATCCTTCATAATTTCTAAATGGGTTCCCAAAATAGCAACCACTTCGGAATGTCCGCGCTCCAAAGACTCTTGTTGAAGCTTTTCCAAATCTCTTCGACTTAAATCAAGAGCCTTGCGATAACGATGAATTTCTTGTTCAATCTCTTTTTTGGGGATAAGATCCGCACAAATATCTCCTCCCGTATTGTTTAAAAACACTGCAAATCCAATGCCAATGCCTTTACTGATCGGAGACCCTTTTAGAACAAGCTCCCTCTTCTCACTCATTACTTCTCTCCAAACTCTTGATCGAAAGCTTGCACTAACTGAGACATCGTCAACTCCGCATCTTCTCCTTCAACAACAATTTCAATCTGCGTATTTTTTTTTGCTGCCAAAATTAAAATGCTCATAATGCTACGAGCGTTAATTCTCTCATTTTTACATACAAAATACACCGAAGACTTTCTCGGTTGTAATAGTTTAACAATTGCAGCCGCTGGACGAGTATGTAAGCCAAGAGAGTTCTTCACTTTCACTTTACAAGTCAGCTTCATATCTTTCCCCGAGTCTTTTGTTTACCGGAAATTTCTTGCAAAAGTTTTATGTTAAATTCTTTGGCAGAATGATATCCCATATTTTTCAAACGATGATTCAAAGCAGTTGTCTCCAAAAGCAACACTACATCACGGCCCGGTTTTACAGGAAGTAAATGATACGGAACGCTAACTCCCAATACATCGATCAATTTTTCATCCAGTCCTACACGATCATAAAAATGCTGATCATCCCAAGGTTCTAATTTAACAACAATATCAATGACTTTATCAGGACGCACGCAAACGGCTCCATAAAGATTCGCTACATTGATAATGCCGATACCTCGAATCTCCATTAAATGCCGTGTCAATTCAGGCCCCGAACCAACCAAATAAGAACCTTCTTTTTTCTTGATTCGCACCACATCATCGGAAATCAATCGGTGCCCCCTCTCAATGAGTCCTAAGGCCGCTTCGCTTTTACCCACAGACGATTCTCCCTGAATTAAAAGTCCAACGCCATAGACTTCCACTAAAGTTCCGTGCATCGTCACACTAGGACAAAATTCTTCAAGAAGTAAAAAGGCAACCCGCGTTAATAAATTCGTGGCAGATTGCTTCGCTTGAAAAAGAGGGATTTCTTGCTTCTCACAAAGCATCACAAGCTCTTTCGGAGGTTTAAGGCCTCTGGAAAGAATCACTGCCGGAGTATTGTTCGTTAAAATAACCGACAACCTCTCCGTGCGTATTTGAGGTGTTAAGTCACGCAAATATTCGAGTTCTTGTTTCCCAAAAACCAAAATACGGGCAAATACAAAACCCTTCAAATATCCTGCTAAACTCAATCCAGGCCGGTGCACTTCCGCCTTATGAATACGTTTAGAAAGGCCTTTTCTTCCCGCTAAGAGTGCAAGCCCCAAATATTTTCCATGCTGCTCATAAAAATGATCAACTAAATACATTGGCAATCATTTTCAGTATCAATCCATTCCTTCTAAATAACAGATAAACCATTCCAAAAAACTCACAAAAGCTGACTGTTCAGACCAATTTTTCCGACTTGTTACATCGGATATTGTATAATCAATACCCGAAAAATACACATTACCCATTTCATTATTTGGATACCAATCAGAAAAGAAACACTGAAATGAATCCAATCCATAATCTTCATAAAAAGGGATCAACGAACTGGGATCAATAAGATGACCTTCCCATCGCATCTCTTTCTCCCCGCCCAATAAAAGATTTCGAACATGAACTCTTGCCAAAATAACATCTTCCATCTTGAGGAGACCTAATTCCGATAATTTCCCAAATCCATCATGAATGCGCAAAAAAGACAAATAATCACGCGGCAAACCACATCCGATTTCCGTTTTAAAGGCAGAGATATCCTGATCAATTGCCGGAGGAAATCCTCGGAAAAAAGTACTATTATCTGCAAGGCTGTAAACCATTTCAGAAAAAAACTCGTTTTCTTTTTTAACAACGATAACGGCAACATCATCAAGCCGAGAAAAAAACTGAAAAAAAAACGGATGAGATTTTGGATTAAAAGGAAGCCGATCCAACCAAAAATCACAAACAAACTCAATACGTTCTTCTCGAGAAACGTGACTTAATTCAAACCAACTTCTAGGTAAATCGCAGGCTTTTTCAGAGAGCTCCTGCCAGGAAAGATCACGATTTTCATGCAAAATCAAAACCTGCTCAAATTTTTCATCTCCCCCTTCAACGTAGAATTTTTTAGCTAAATCGTTCATTCAAAAAAGATCATATCAAACATGTCCTTAGGTGATAATATATTTTTCATTTATCCAATACACCTAACGAAGAAAGATGAAGAATTGACTTTCTTCGGCATATAGTGCTTCCACTTGAAAGTTCTTTGTTTCGATCAGGTTCCGATAAATAAAAACTTAAGGATCAGCGCAGAAAAAGAAAAATATAGAGACCTTTGAAGTGGAACGGGTATATTCTTGCGTTGCGAGCTACGAGAAAAACCGGTAGAATACCTGGCCTTATGGAATTATTTGTACCCTTGGCCAAACCTCCGTGGACAGCTCTTGGAAAAGAACTCGAAAGCTGCGTTAGAAAAGCCATTTTTGATTTTTCTTTGATCGATCAGCAAACCAAAAAAGTCGCAATAGCTCTTAGCGGAGGCAAAGACAGCTTGAGCCTGCTCTTCTTATTGCATGCCCTAAGAGGCAGAGGCTTTCCTCCTTTTGACATCTACGCAATCCACGTAGGAGGAGAATTTTCCTGCGGCGCCGGCATTGGAGAGAAATTTTTAAAAACAATCTGTAAAGAACTGAATGTAGAATTCATCGAAAGAACATCTACACAAACCGCAACCTCTTTAGAATGCTACAGATGTTCTCGAGAACGCCGTAAACTCATTTTCGATGCAGCCAAAGAGGTTGGAGCTACCACCATCGCCTTCGGCCATCACCGAGATGACAGCGCTCAAACACTTCTTTTAAATTTATTTCATAAGGCAGAGTTTGCCGCAAACTTGCCCAAAGTTCCCATGCATGACTATGGAATCACGATTATCCGTCCTTTGATTTACGTTGCAGAAAATGATCTAAAAGAATTCGCTAAACAATACGGTTTTACAAGAATTACTTGTCAATGCCCCGTAGGGCAAAATTCAAAAAGAAAAGTCGCAGAACAACTCCTCTCTGAAATAGAAACTCATTTTCCTCATGTCCGCAGCAATTTAGCTCGTGCAGGACTTTTATATGGATCGGAAAAAGCAATCCATCCATAATGTACCCGCATTTCTATGAAAGATTTTGGTTTGGAATTCAAGGCATTTTTTCTCTATTTTTTCATCCTCCTTGCTATCTCTTTAATTTCTTATCGGAAACAAAAATCAGAAGCCGACTACATCATTGGGAATCGATCTCTTAACTTTTGGCTGACAGCGCTTTCCGCGCATGCCAGCGATATGAGCAGCTGGTTATTTTTGGGTTATCCTGCTCTTATTTTCATGACGGGGGTTGAGGGTGCTTGGGCCGCGATTGGACTTGTCGTTTGCATGTTCCTTAATTGGCACTTCATTGCCCCTAAACTCCGCACAGTCACTGAAGAAACAAAAAGCCTTACTCTAAGTACCTATTTTGAAAATCGATTTAAAGACACTTCCGGAAGCATCCGAGTTATTTCAGCTGCGATGTCTGTCTTGTTTTTTACTTTCTACATCTCATCCGGATTGGTTGGATTAGGCATCCTTGTCGATTCGCTCTTCGGGCTCTCTTATAATTTAGGAATCGTCATTGGACTATTGGTCGTTGTGATCTACGTATTTTTAGGAGGATATCGGACGATTGCCTGGATCGACTTATTCCAAGGCATTTTCCTGCTCATTGTGATTGCCTCTATTCCAATAATTCTTATTGCGAAAACAGGTGGATTGTCGCCCATTATGGACGCAATTAAAGAGCAAAAACTTTCAACCTCTTTGATCCCTGAGTGGTCCATCAATTCCATCATTGCCAACATCATGATTGCACTGGGATGGGGCCTCGGATATTTCGGACAACCGCATATTCTCACAAAATTTATGGGGATCAAAAAGGTAAGCGAAATGAGTAAAGCAAAATACCTAGGTGTAAGTTGGCAAACGATCGCGCTTCTATCAGCCACATTCATCGGCCTCATTGGCATCTTCATGTTCCCGGAAAGCCATAACCCGGAACACGTCGTTCTTGACATTGTCAAAACAGCACTACTTCCTTTCTTTGCCGTATTGGTTTTATGCGCTATTTTAGCAGCAACAACGAATGTCATGGCAGCGCAAATCCTTGTCGTTGCCTCAAACCTATCCGAAGATTTTTACAAATGCCTTGTACGGCGCCAAGCATCTTCAAGAGAGCTTCTTTGGGTCTCTCGCACCTCTGTAATTTGTGTAGGCGTTGCAGCGCTTATTATTGCTTTTTTCAAAATTTCCTCCATCTATCAGCTCGTACTCTATTCATGGTCCGGACTGGGGGCTTCTTTTGGACCTCTTGTCTTAACTTCTTTATATCGCTCTACAATCAACAAATATGGAGCTTTCGCCGGCATTTTAGTCGGAGGATTAAGTTCTGCTATATGGCCCTACTACAACCAACTGTACGGATGGAATATCCCCCCCCTAATCATTGGCTTTTGCTTAAGCTACCTCACTATTGAAATCGTCTCTAAAATAACAAGAACAAAAAAATAATTTATGCATAAAAGACCCTTTATCCTTATTACCAATGACGACGGCATCTCTGCGGCGGGAATTCACAATCTCTGGCAAGCAGTGAGACCCTTTGCAGATTGCGTCATCGTTGCACCTCTTTCAGAAAAATCAGGATCCGGTCTTTCAATCACATGGACAAAACCACTGCGCATCCAATCCGTACAATGGGATTCAACGACCCCGGCGTGGAGCGTCTCTGGAACTCCTGCAGATTGTGTTAAAATGGCTTGCAATACATTGCTCGAACGAAAACCGGACATGATTCTATCCGGAATCAATCACGGCTCCAATGCAGGCAGAACGGTGTTATATAGCGGCACTGTTGGAGGCGTCATTGAAGGAATATTAAAAAACATTCCGGGAATTGCGTTTTCTTATTGCGATCTAACTCCACCAACATCCAATACCGCGCAAAAATACATATCTTCTTTGGTCCAATATTTTTTAAAAAACCCACTTCCTCAAGGAACTCTCTTAAATGTCAATTTCCCTTCGAATTCTCAAGAACCTCCTAAAGGATTTAAAATGGCCAAACAAGGACATAGTTATTGGACAGAGGATCCTGAAAAAAGAATTCATCCCGAAGGAATCCCCTACTACTGGCTCGGTGGAAAATGGTCTTCTCTACAAGAAGATCCAGAAAGCGATGTATTTTTATTAGAGCAAGGCTATGTTACAGCCGTTCCTATTCACGTTAGCCAACTGACAGATTTTCATGCATTACAGACGATGAAGCAATCTGTTGAAACTTTATTCCAAGAAGCTCATTCTGTACACTCTTAAGGAGTGTCCATGAAAGGAATCATTCTTGCAGGAGGTCATGGGACAAGGCTGTACCCAGCTACTTTGGCTCTTTGCAAACAGCTTCTTCCCATCTACGATAAGCCCATGATCTATTATCCTCTCTCCATCCTCATGATGGCAAATATCCGAGATATTTTGATTATCTCGACTCCAAGTGACGTTCCCCGCTTTGAAAAACTCTTTGAAGATGGATCTTCTTTAGGACTGAAAATCTCTTACGCAGTCCAAGAAAAACCAAATGGACTAGCCTCTGCATTCATCATCGGAGAGCGTTTTATTGACAATCAACCGATCTCTCTTATTCTAGGAGACAACATATTCTACGGACAAGATCTACCCTCTCTTCTTCAGGAAGGAACTTCCGTTCGATCTGGAGGCCTTATCTTTGGATATCGAGTCAAAGACCCTTGTCGATACGGCGTTGTTGCATTTGATTCTCACATGAGAGCTCTTTCTATTGAAGAAAAACCCAAAAATCCAAAATCTTCCTATGCCGTACCAGGTCTTTATTTTTATGGACCCGAAGTCGTAGAGATTGCAAAATCTCTTAAACCCTCTCAACGAGGAGAATTCGAAATTACCGATATCAACCAAATTCTCTTAGAAAAACAAGCGCTCAAAGTACGAATTCTCGGCCAAGGACATGCATGGCTAGACACGGGAACTTTTGATTCTTTACAAAAAGCATCTTCTTTCGTGCAAACCATTCAAGAAAGACAAGGGATTAAAATCGCATGCGTTGAAGAGATTGCCTATCAAAAAGGCTTCATTCATCAACAACAATTCAATCAACTGATCCAAAGATACGCACACAATGAATACGGTGAATATTTATCCACCCTTAGTCGCGAAAGCGAGAAAATTGACTTAGAGAAACAAAGATTAAAAGTTTTCTAAAGATTTTATTTTACTATAATGGTCTACAATCCCATTTACAATCTCATCTACGTCATCGGAAACCCGAATTAACGAAAGATCTGCTTCTTTGATATTTTTTCGAGCTAGAACTGTATGTTTTAGCCAATCCAAAAGACCTCTCCAGTATTCCTTTCCAACCAAATAAATCGGGAAATCATGACTTTTTTCTGTTTGGATTAAAGTAAGGGCTTCAAAAAGCTCATCTAAAGTGCCGAATCCTCCAGGAAAAACAACAAACCCTTGCGCATATCGAACAAACATGACCTTACGAATAAAAAAATAGTGAAAATTCAACGAGCATTCTCGATGAATGTAAGGATTTGGCTGATCCGTCTCTGAAATATTAATACAAAGGCCGCAACTTTTACCCTTAGCTTCATAAGCCCCCTTATTGGCGCATTCCATAATCCCGCTACCGCCGCCGGTCATGATCGCAAACCCTTTTTCCACAAACTTTTTTGCAATAACTTCAGCAAGATCATAATACTTGCGATCAATAGGGTGCTGATTCGTAGAACCAAAAATAGCCACAGCAGGACCCAAAGACGTCATCGCCTCAAAGCCATCCACAAATTCAGACATCATACGAAATATACGCAAATAATCGACGGAGTGAGGCCCTTTATAAGGAAAGGAATCTTTGGGATCTAGATCATCCATATATAGTGGATTAAATTATAAATTGCATATTTTGGCTAGCGCGAAAGCTGTTGAATTTTCAGAAACGCAACGCGCATTGTATTA
>CAYVDU010000042.1:0-8923 GCA_964450765.1 uncultured bacterium
GGGTTTATTGGTCTCTCAGGGCCTTTCTTCTGCTTATCGAGGGATTGCTTTTCAAGAAGGTCAAAAGCTGAAGGATGAAATTGATAATTTGCGTAGATCGGGTGATCCTCATTGGCGAGAAAAGGCGATCGCATTGATTGAACGAGCTCGGAAAGATAGTCCGGGAGAAGATTTGAGTCGTTTGAGAGGTGCTGGAGTTTTGGATTGGAAGACCGAAGAGAAGCTGGATAAGGCTCTTAATGGTACAGAGATTTTATCTTCCACACCGTTATCTGTGATTTGGCATGGACAACCGCACGTTAAAAAATTATATGGACAAGCTCTTGAAATCAAGAAGCTTTATCAAGATACATTTGATGTGTTTTTGCATGCGCAAGCATCTCCTTGGCTCCCTGTGAGCGATTTGGTGAAAGAACTTTGGAGTTCTAAACTCTCTCAAGATGATTTCCGCCACTTTGCTCCGTTGAGAGCCCCTTGTTCAACAGCTTCTCCTGGATTCATGGAAACGACATGTAGAACGCTGGATGCGATCAATCCATTTGCGGCAACAGGAGTTGGTCAATTTAGAGATCGATGGTTTCAGCTTTTCACTCTTTCCGATAGTGATGCAAAAGTCAGAGAAGAACTCCTCTCTGTGGATGGGTATTTCTTCAATAATTATCGTTATGAATCATCAATGTTCTTCTTAAGAAATAATGATAATATCCTCACAAGGTCCAGCAAAATCGAAGAAGTTGCGCAAAAAGCAATCCGTCACTTTGAGCCTTCTGTTTCAGAAGGAAGGGCTAAATATTTAGCGAGAAAAGTAGCGAGAACGAATCCTTCAGATTATCCTTGCGGGAACTTATTTGTCTTTTGTATTCCCAAAGAACAATCGCCGGAAGTTCAGTATCGTGCGCATCCTTTTGGCCGTGCTTGCCAATGCCATCCAAGAGAAGAGGATCGTCGTATTTTGGATAAACTACAAAAGGGTCAGTTTGATGCATCGACACAATGTAATTCTGCATTACTCCCGACATCTCTTCCTCCGCAATTTCGTCTTTATTTACCTGAAGTCCAGCCGAAAACTGGAAAAAAAGTGTTTTTATTGACACCTTTAGCAGCGGCAGAGAGAAAGAAAATGCAAGAGTCCATCCATGAAATTGCTGGCCAAGTCAGCCCTGTTCAAACTGGTGATACGATGATTTCAGCGTAATATACATCGAATGAATTATTAGTGAGACACCCGTGTCAAAAATTCAAAAAATCGATCCATGTCTACAGAGTTGTGTAGTTATCGATTTGCTAAATGAAAAGAATTTAGATGAGGGGAAATTTTCCGTAGCTGATGCCATTTTGGATGCTGGCAAAGCGCAGTCCTCCACCCAAGGATTGGATTTATCTTCGAGAGTTGTAGAGGATATTTCTGAACAACCGATCGAGGAGGCTTCTCCTAGTCTTATAAACCCTGCACAAATAGAAAAACCTATATCCCCATCTTCGATTCGGCAAAAAATTAAGACGGCGGCTTTTTATGCATTGGCTGCAGTGGCCAGTGCAGTCGTTGTTGGTTTTGTAATCCTGGAAACGATTTCCTTTTTTGATCCTGGCGTCTTTTATGTCGATCAAAGGGACTCTCTTATTGATCAAAGATCTCCTTTTAGGGAGGGGCTAGATCTCAAGAAGGAGATCGGTCGGTTGCGTCGATCCGGAGATTCTTGTTGGAAAGATAAAGCCATCGCATTGATTGAACGATCTCGCAGAGATAATCCGAAGGAGGATCTTGAGCGTTTAAGAGGGGCTGGAATTTTGGACCCGCTGACAGAGCGGAAATTGGATCATGCTCTAGATAATACTGAGCTTTTAATTTCAACACCGCTATCTGTGAGGATCAACGGACAAATCCATGTCAAAAAACTCTATGGACAGGCCTTGGAAATTAAAAAGCTCTATCAAGATACATTTCATGTGTTTTTGCATGCGCAAGCATCTCCTTGGCTTCCTGTGAGCGATTTGGTAAAAGAACTTTGGAGTGCTCAACGTTCTCAAGATGATTTTCGTCATTTTTCTCCATTGAGAGCTCCTTGTTCTACGGCTTCTGCCGGACTTATGGAAGCAACACATAGAAGTCTGAATGCAGTGAATCCATTTGCAGTTACAGGAATTGGCCGGTTTAGAGATCGGTGGTTTCAGTCTTTCACTCTTTCGGATAGCGATGCAAAAGTAAGAGAAGAACTTCTTTCCGTCGATGCTTATTTTTTTAATCATTATCGTTACGAATCATCCATGTTTTTCTTAAGAAATGATAATAACATCCTTACAAGATCAAGCAAAATTGAAGAAGTTGCGCAAAAAGCAATTGGCCACTTTAATCCTTCTGTTTCAGAAGGAAGATCTCGATATTTAGCGAGAAAGGTATCCAGAACAAATGCATCCAATTATCCTTGCGGGAACTTATTTGTCTTTTGTATTCCCAAAGAACAATCACCGGAAGTTCAGTATCGGGCGCATCCTTTTGGTTTGGCTTGTCAATGTCATCCAAGAGAAGAGGATCTCCGTATTTTAGAAAAACTACAAAGAGGACAATTTGATGCATCGACACAATGTAATCCTGTATTGCTTCCACCATCTCTTCCTCCTCAATTTCGTCTTTATTTGCCTGAAGTCCAGCCAGGAACGGGAAAAAAAGTGTTTTTATTGACACCTTTAGCAGCGGCAGAGAGAAAGAAAATGCAAGAGTCCATTCATGCAATTGCTCAGCAAGCCGCTCGAACCCGTTCTGTAGATACTGCAGAGATAACCAAAGAGGCGTAGGAGAAATTGTCATTGCCCTCGAGTTAATATTAGGAAGATATTTGTGATGAACATTCAACAGACCGATCGCTTTTCAGTTGCTCATTTCATGGGGCTTGGAAATAAAAGAGATGAGGAGACTCAGAAACTTTCCGTAGCAGGCGTTCTTCTGGATGATTGTAAAGGAAACGATTCAAAGGATTTTTCGAATTTATCTTCAAGAGTTGTAGATGTGACCTCTGAACCGCTTCTTGTCGAAGTTACTTCTATTTCTGCAAATTCTAAGCAAACAGAAAACGTCTCTTTTTTGTCTTCGATGCGGCAAAAAATAAAAACAGTGGCTTTCTATACATTTGCTGCAGTGGCAAGCGTAGCTGTGGTCGGTCTTTTGATTTCACAAGGAAGTTCTTGTGTTCATCAAGGCCTGGCTTTTCGAGAAGGTAGGCAGCTCAAAGAGCAAATTGATGCTTTGCGTAGGTCGGGAGATCCTCATTGGCAAGACAAGGCGATCGCATTGATTGAAGCGGCCCGTAAAGATAGTCCGAGAGAGGATTTGAATCGTTTAAGAGGAGCCGGAGTTTTGGACTCATGGACAGAACAGAAATTGGATGATGCTCTAAATAATGTTGAGATTGTTAGTTCGACACCTACTTCTGTTGCGTTGTACGGAGCTGTGCATGTTAAAAAATTATATGGACAAGCCCTTGAAATTAAAAAGCTGTATCAAGATACATTTCATGTATTTTTACATGCGCAAGCATCTCCTTGGCTGCCTATTAGTGATTTAGTGAAAGAGCTTTGGAGCGCTAAAGGTTCTACAGAAGATTTCCATCACTTTGTTCCTTTGAGAGCTCCTTGTTCTACCGCATCTGCTGGGGTTATGGAATCAATATGTAGAGGAGTGGATTCAATCAACCCGTTTGCATCAACAGGGATCGGGCAATTTAGAGATCGATGGTTTCAGCCTTTTACTCTTTCGGATACTGATCCAAAAGTGGGGGAAGAGCTTCTTTCCGTAGATGGTTATTTCTTCAATAACTACATAGGTAAATCCTCTATGTCTTTTTTGAGGAATAATACGAATATTAATATTTTCACGGGCGTAAGCAAAATTGAAGAAGTCGCAGAAAAGGCTATTCGCCACTTTGCGCCTTCTCTTTCAGAAGGAAGATCTCGGTATTTAGCGAAAAAAGTGGTTAAAACGACAGATTCATTAGATCATCCTTGTGGGAATTTATTCGTACTTTGTATTCCAAAGGAACAATCGCCAGAAATTCAGTATCGTTCGCATTCCTTTGGATGGGCTTGTGATTGTCATCCAAAGGAAGAGGCGCCTAGTATTTTAGACAAACTACAAAAAGATCAGTTTGATGCATCGACAGCATGCAGTTCTTTATTGTATCCCTCTTCTTTTCCTCAATTTCGTCTTTATTTACCTGCCATTCAACCGGGAACAGGAAAAAAAGTGTTTTTATTGAGCCCTTTGAAAGCAAAAGAACGGCAGAAAATGCAAGAGTCTATTCATGCAATCGCAGGGCAAGTCTGCTCGTAATTCAACATTTCGAATCCGCAGAAGATGAGATTTTACAGTGAGTGACTCTCGCAGGGGGAATGTTTGCTAGAACAATGGGTCTTTCAAAGCTATATTTTGCAAAAAATGCATCTTTGACAGCAAGGATCGCATCCAGGTTCATTTTTGCCGCACCAAAGTAGAGAAGTCGGCTTAGTGTTGATGTCCCTACGTATTCTACGGAAGATAGAGTCCCGTCTGGTTTGATGAGACGTACATATGTGTCAAAGATGCTTGTCAACACTTCGCTTGATGGCAAGCTGTTGAGAGGCACAGTAGAGACAATGGCATCTAGTTTTTTAGTCGTTGGCGGCGTCCAATCCTGAATCGCCATATGATAAATGAATACATTGGAGATGTTACCATACTTGGCTCGTAATATGTCGCATAGCGTTTCGTCAATCTCTACCACGTGGAGAGTGTCGATGGGACGTAATTTTTGAATGAGATAACGGGTCATCATTCCTGTCCCTGCACCTACTTCTAGATATTGACATGGGGGAGTCGTTGCTTCCGGGCTTATATACTTTGAAATCTCATATGCAACAAACGGCGAGCAGACAAAGGGGGTCCCTAACGTGTGAGGATCCCAGATAAATCGCCAGGCAAAAACGGCCGATTCACAGATCCAGTCGGCGACGTCAGAGAAGGTGGAGTTTTGCACGATGGGTTGTTGCAGAGAAGAGGTAGCGGCTGTATTCATAAAAATTACCTTATTTTATATTGGGAATTGTTGGTTCATTTATCATTGCCCGGATAGACATTTTTGAGCATTTTCGATGATTTTATCGATCACTTCTGGGACTATGATTGGATTCTCTTCTCCACGCTCGTAGACACCGCCAAGAATAAGTCGATCGTGCCAAGGGTAGATGGAAACCCATGAAGTAGTGCTGTTAGGGACATTTTGATAGAGCAAAAAGTCAACTCCTTCTTGCGGGAGAAAATAGATGATTTGCCCGCGAGCAGGATTAAACTCTTGATCATTGAAAAGTTCCCGGGATCCTATGCTAGTGCAGTTGATGATCGTTTGTTCTGGCAAGTTGAAGATATCATTGAGATTTTTAAAATGACGCTGAATTAGCGTCGCCCCTTTGGCTTTCACCTTAGAAAACAGATCTTCAATAAATAATTTTCCATCGATGCCAATCTCATGAATTTTTCTTCCGGTTTTGATCACTCCATTATCAAGATGAACAATGACTTCTTCGCCTCGATGTTTTGTCTTGATTGCCTCTTCTGAAGCTGTTGTTTTAAAACTATAAGATGCGATGAGACGAACTCCTGCAAATTCAGGATGATCTCCGATACTGTTGAGAAAACGCTTCTCTGAGGTGTCTAACATTCGTTGGTTTAACTGCTTCTTTTCAATAGAGATATCTTCAGGAAGAACAAGAGGGCTCCAGATTCCTGCGGCAATGTTGGATGTGAGATTGGGGCTCCATTCATCGGAATAAATATGAACTTCATAACCTTGATTTAAAAGATCATATGCGCAGGAGAGTCCAGCAACGCCGGCACCTAGGATGGCTACTGGCTGAGAAATTGGATTGTGTGCATTAAGAATATCCAAAACTTCTTTTGCTCCGCCAAGACATAGAGTCAGTCCTGAACCGCCGTAGCCATAGTTATGGATGATCAATTTATCTTGTAGAATTTCGGCCTCTAAACGAACCCCTGTTCTCCTATAAGGTCGAATTCCGACTTTTGTCTCCATTATATTTTCTTGTGACAGATCAGGGGTCTTGAGATAGACATGCTCAACACCAAAAAGAGATAGGCAAAAAAGAATCAAAAATCCGATTTTATATTGCATAGCAACTCCTGTTTTCTATTAATAAGGAAAGAAATTTAAGGTAGATCTCCATTTTTGTCATTAGACATGCCATAATTGCGCATGAACAGAGAAAGCTTTAGAGTCGCAGAAAAAATTTGAAGAGTGCAGAGCCTTAAAATGAGAAAATCTATTCTTCTTATCTGAAGATAGGTGATGGTTTTTACATTAAATATCAGTTTCTGCTTTTTGAACCAAACCCTTGGCATTGGTTTTTTTGTGAAATGCCCTGCGGTGATTGGATGATTTAAGGAGACACTGCTAGCCTTGTTGGATTTCCGTTTTTTCTCTAGCAAGAGAAGGGTTGGCCAGAACTGGAATCGAACCAGCGACACAAGGATTTTCAGTCCTCTGCTCTACCATCTGAGCTATCTGGCCAAAGATAAAAAGAGTGAGCATACTCTTTTAAGAACTTTTAATCAATCATCTTTTTTTGATGAGATGTCTTGTGAAATATTCATTGATTGTTTTCAACTTTTTGTATAACAATGCGCTTCTTTCTATCGTGGAGTGTAGGGTTTTTATGGTGCGATCTTTACTTGGGCTTTTTCTGGTGGTATTGACCTTTCTTTTTGCAGAGCCTTTGTGCAATGGAAATGGGGGCGCTAAGAGTTTTTGCTCAGGATGGGAATCTTTGCAGCAGCTTAGATCCTTAATTCCTGAAAGAATCTGGGATCAAGAATTTCAAATTCAAGTGAACCGCAGGGCCTTTATGAGATCTGCAGAGAAGTGGATGAAAAAAGACGTTGCTTCTTCTTGTGTTGCGATAGGAGGGGGACATTCTTATTTTCTTCGGTCAACGATGTCGGGGGAAAATGTTCGCATCTTGGATCGGTATCAAGAATTTCAGTGGAGCCCTTTTTGGAAAAATCCTCCGATGGAAGAGAGTTTGCGTAATTTGGAGAACCAGACAATGAAGGAAGTGCCATGAAGATTGTAAGATGGTGGTATTTATTTGGTTTCGCTTGTTTTGGTTTCTCTCAGGATATATGCGTATCTTGTGACGAAAATTTGGGGGGCTCGAAGATTGAGTCTATCATTTTTGTGGATAGCGAAGATCGTGTGTTAAAATCAGTCAAAGATGGTTCTTCTGGTGTTGTTGTGAAGGGAGTTCGTCTTTTAGAGGAGAGTGGCTCTTTTCTCAAAAAATTAGAAGCCCAATATGTTGACTCTCCTTTGACGTGCGGGATTTTATCGTCTTTAAAACAAGATATTTTGCAATTTTATGAGAAAGAAGATCAGCCGTTTGTAGTGGTCTCGATTCCAAAGCAATCGTGGTCTCATGGCGTTGTTCAGGTGGTTGTTGAAGAAGCGAGGCTTGGAGAGATCCGATCTGTAGGAAATCGGTATTTTTCAGGAACTGAAGTTGCTGGCTATATTCGTACAAAATCTGGAGCTCCTATTGTCGCTCGCAAAGTGGTTGAGGATGTTGCATGGATGAATCAAAATCCTTTCCGTAGAACAGATGCGGTTTGGGTCCCGGGCAAACAAAGAGGGGTTGCAGATCTTGAGCTGGTGACTGTTGATCGATGGCCTTATCGAGTCTATGCGGGAAGTGATAATTCAGGGACGATTGCAACAGAGAGAAATCGCGTTTTTGGCGGATTTAATTTTGGGAAAACATTGATTGAAGATTCCCAAATTGCTTATCAGTTTACTTGTTCTCCAAATTGGAATCGCTTTTATGCTCATACCGTTTCTGCGCGCATTCCTTGTCCATGGCGGCATGTGGCTGTGTTTTATGGCGGGTATTCTCAGGTAGAGCCTCTTTTGGAAGATTATCATCCGATTGAATACAAAGAACTCGGAACAAGCTGGCAAATTGATGCAAGATATCGAATTCCCTTTATTGCGTACCCACGTCTTATGCAGGAATTTATCTTTGGGTATGATTTTAAAGAGACTCAGCTTCGCTTAAAAAGAAGAGAGCCTGAATCTCGCTCTTGGGCAACCACACGTAGAACCGCAGATATTCATCAGTTTATGTTGGGATATGAGTTGGGATATAGTACAGAGAATACACAAGTTTCTTTGAATCTTGAGCTTTATGGGAATCCCGGAGGAATAACAACAAAAAATCATAGCCACGATTATCGAGATTTTAGAAATGATGCTAAGGCAGAATATGCGTATTTAAAAGGCTCTCACTCATTGGCCGGTCGTATGCCTTGGAATGGATGGCTTAGCTACGATATTTCCGGACAAGTTGCGAGTACTAATTTATTGTCTAGCGAACAGCTAACAATGTCTGGTTATTCGGCAGTTCGAGGATTTGAAGAGAGAATTGCCAATGTAGATAGTGGTGTGATTGTAAATATAGAATTGGAAACGCCTCGCGTTAGTTTTTCAAAATGGTTCAAGACAAAGCAAAGAGAAGATGAGTTTTATTTACTTGGCTTTTTTGATGCGGGATGGGGAGTCGAGCATCAATCTTCTGATAGAAGCTCTGAGGCTCAATCTTTGGGTTCTGTGGGTGCTGGAGCTCGCTATCAGTACAGCCGATTTGTAACAGCCCGCTTTGATTATGGATTTCAGCTTTGGCATCACGGCTTTGAGAATCGATCGGATTCAAGATATAATTTCGGTGTTATTGTCAGCTATTAATATGAAACGCTTATTTTTTTTATTAGCCCCTTTGCTAGTGTTTTTCGGAGAAGAACGAGGATGGAATTCTCTCGAGCTTGCAAAGGCCTAGGCTCTTGACTAGCAGATTTTACTTTTTCGCATTAAATTTAAGAGAGCTTTTT
>CAYVDU010000043.1:0-8781 GCA_964450765.1 uncultured bacterium
GTATTATCTTCAATACTATGCGCGTTGCGTTTCTGAAAATTCAACGCTTTGGTGCTGCCAAAATGTGCAATTTATAATCTAATCCACTATATTATTGGACACCTCCTTAGCGGAGAGTTTCTCGAATCGCTCTCATGATCCGCTCTTGATTAGGAAGCGTTTCTTTCTCGAGAACTTTTGAGTAGGGAAGGGGAGTTTCTCGTGAACACACACGAGCAAGCGGAGCATCTAGATCATCAAAGCAATGTTCTTGGATTTGAAAGCCAATTTCAGCAGAGATTCCGGTGAAGATATGACCTTCTTCAACAAGCACGGCTCGATGTGTTTTTCGAATGGATTCTGCAATGGTTGCAATATCTAGCGGCTTAATCGTTCGAAGATCGATCAGTTCGACGAGAATGCCTTCTTTTTTAAGAAGATCCGCCACTTCTTTACAGATCTTAAGCATGCGGGCATGAGAGATGAGGGTGATGTGTTTGCCTTCTTGTACGATTTTTGCCTGTCCGATAGGAACTAAATATTCTTCTGTTGGGATCTCCATTTTATCCCCGTAGATCAGTTCGTTTTCTAGGAAGATGACAGGATTATTGGCTCTGAGGGCTGATTTTAAAAGACCCTTGGCATCATACGCATTGCTGAAGGAAATAATGATAAATCCCGGCAGGTTCCCGTAAATGGCTTCCACGTTGTGAGAGTGTTGGCAAGAAACTTGAGCAGCAGCTCCGTTAGGACCGCGGAAAACAATCGGTACTTTAAAACGTCCGCCGGACATGTAATGGGCTTTGGCTGCATTGGAGACGAGTTGGTCAAAGGCAACAAAAGAAAAGTTCCAGCTCATGAATTCAACAATCGGACGTAGTCCCGTTTGGGCAGCTCCTATCGCAAGTCCCGCAAAGCCGGCTTCTGAAATGGGCGTATCAATGACTCTTTTAGGTCCCCATTTGTCTAAAAGTCCTTTTGTGACTTTGTAAGCGCCGTTATATTCGGCAACCTCTTCTCCTAAAATAAAGACTCTCTCATCGCGCGTCATTTCTTCATCGATGGCTTGACGTAGGGCTTCTCGAATTTCAACGAGTTGCATTTTCATGAGAAGACTCCTTGTTCAAGTACAATGGGATCTGGCCATGGGCTTTCTTCTGCAAAATTCATTGCTTGGATGGCTATGTCTTTTGTTTCTTTATCCATGTCCTTAAATGTGTCTTCAGAGAGGAAGTTCTTTTCGATTAAAATTTGCTTTAAATGGAGAATAGGGTCTTTTTGTAGGACACATTGTAATTCTTCTTTGCTTCGATAAAGGGCCGGATCGGAGATGGAGTGTCCTCGAAAACGCTCAGTAATGGCTTCCATGAGAACAGGTCTGGATGTTTTGATGACTTCTTCGCTTGCAGCTTGGAAAGCAGCATAACTATTGAAAAAATCAGAGCCGTCGAATGTGTAAGAAGAGATGTTGTAGGCTTTGGCAAAATGCTCTGCAATGGGTTGTACGCAGACGGCGCGATTGGCTGCAGTTCCCATGCCCCAGTGGTTATTCTCAATCACGTAGATGCAGGGGAGGTTCCAAAGAGAAGCCAAATTTAAAGATTCATGAAAGGCTCCTTGAACGGAGGCTCCCTCTCCCATAAAACAAAAGGACACTTCTTTTTTTTGATCTTGGTATTTTAATGTGAACGCAGCTCCTGTGGCAATGGGGATATGTCCCCCGACGATGGCAAGCCCTCCCAAGAGTCTATCTGCATAAAGATGCATAGACCCTCCTCTTCCCATGGCGTTTCCGGTTGTTTTTCCGTAAAACTCTGCCATGATTTCATTGGGAGTAGCTCCCAGTAGGTAGGCGAGCGCATGGCATCGATACGTTGTAGTGAACCAGTGACTCGTTCCGCATGCAGAAATGCAGCCTACTTGGATTGCTTCTTGACCACTATAGGAGTGAAAAAAACCGCCTACCTTGCCTTGTTGATACGCCGCCTCTCCTCGGATTTCTAGATTGCGGATGGAGAGCATTTCTTTGAGGACTTTAAGAAGTTTTTCCTTTCCAAGGTGTTGAATGATCTTTGCTGTATTCGAGGGGAAGAAGTGGTAAGGGGTGTTTTTTTGATTCACAATCAATCCTTAGGTTCAAATTCCCGCCATGGGCATTCCTGAGCCATGATTGGGAACAATATAAGGGTTATTTGTAATGGGAACGGTACGAAGAATGTCATCTTCATTTTGAGGCTGCATACATCCAGATAATCCCAGAAGTGCGATAAAAAATAGACGTCTCATCGAAATTCCTCTAAAAACTATAGTCTATCGAAGCAAATGAAAAAAATCGATTGAATTTTTTATGTGTACCGGAAATGATTCAGCAATCGACTTTGGATGTATTTTTATGAAAAAAAGATTTATTTACTACGATACAGAAACAACAGGGATTAAAATAGGAAAAGATCGGATTGTTGAGATTGCTGCATTCGATCCTTTGCAAGATCGAAAGTTTTGCACATTTACAAATCCGGAGTGTCCTATCCCTCCTGAATCGACGCAGATTACCCATATTACAGATGAGATGGTTCAAGGGGCTCCGCTGATTCAAGAGGCTCTAGAGCAGTTTGCCGCTTTCTGTTCGGGAGATGTGGTGTTAGTGGCTCATAATAATGATGGATTTGATAAGCCTTTTTTAGAGGCGGAGTTTCGTAGAGCTCGTCTGCCAATGCCCACCTGGATTTTTGTTGATTCTTTAAAATGGGCAAGGAAATATCGGAATGATCTTCCTCGTCATAGTTTACAAGTTTTGCGGGAGGTCTATGGAATTGCCGCGAATCAGGCGCATAGAGCGTTGGACGACGTGATCGTGCTGTATCAGGTGTTTAGTCAAATGATTGATGATTTGTCTTGCGAAACTGTATTGGAGCTGTTGTCGCAGCAGACAGACATTCATAAAATGCCATTTGGGAAATATGCCGGTAAAAAATTAACAGAAGTGCCAAAAGAATATGTTGCTTGGCTGGCTCAAAGCGGGGCGTTTGATAAACAAGAAAATGCTTCTTTGAGAGAATCATTTGAGAAATTATACTCGGAAGTTTTAAAAAAATGAGTGATGCCATGAATATTGTCATTGTTGGGTGTGGGTATTTGGGTCTTGAAGTTGCGTCTTTGTGGGCGAAAAAGGGCTATCACGTGACTGCGACAACTCGCACGCCGGAAAAATTGCCGGAGTTATCAAAAGTGGCTCAAAAGAGCGTGATTCTCAAGGGAAATGACGAAGAAGAGTTCGTTCCTTTGATTGCAAATAATGATGCTATTTTAGTGACAACAGCGGCAGATAGTCCTGAGCATTATGAAAGCGCGTATTTGCATACTGCGCAGATTTTTCGGCGTCTTGCCCTGGAAATGGATATGCCTCGTGATTTGATTTACACAAGTAGCACATCTGTTTATGGAGATCATCATGGTCGTTGGGTGGATGAAACTTCTGATTTGTCAGAGAAAGGGGACTTGACAAAGATTTTAATCGAAGCAGAAAAAACATATATGAGTTTGGAAGAAGTGGGCTGGAATGTGTGTATTTTTCGGTTAGCTGAAATTTATGGTCCCGGTCGAGAGATTTCGAAAAGAGTACGTTCTTTGCAAGGTCATTCTGTGCCGGGAACAGGAGCTCAATATACGAATATGATCCATAAAGCGGATTGTGCCTCAGCGATTCAATATGCGCTGCGTTGTCATTTGAAGGGCGTTTTTAATCTTGCAGATGATGATCATCCGACGCGTAAAGAAATGTATGATGCTATTTCTCATAAATTTCATTTGCCCCATGTTCATTGGGATCCTTCTATGACAAGTTCTCACGAGGGAAGCAAGAGAGTTTCCAATCATAAGATTAAATCGGAAGGATTTGCCTTTTTGCATCCAAAGCGTGTAATGGATTAGAGAATTTTCATTGAATTCACTATATATACAAGATAGAAAAAAAACAGGATATGCATGATCGCAAGCGGCAGGATAAGCAAGATAGGGAATTTATAGTGGATTAAATTATAAATTACACATTTTGGCAGCGGTCAATCTCGCATACAAATCGATTCTTCAATCATTTTCGGTATAACTCTTTAAGATTTTTCGTTCAGCACAACCATTTTTTCTTTGGGTGTTGTTTTTAGAGTGATTTCGATTGTTTTATTGGGATGAATGGATCCATCTAATAGGCCGGTTGCCAGTGGATTTACGACCGTATGTTGGATGAAACGTTTTAGAGGACGCGCTCCAAAAAGAGGGTCGTATCCTTCTTCAGCTAAATAATTTAAGCTGTCTTCAGAGGCGTGCAGATGGATTTTCTTCTCTTTGAGTCTCATTGCCACTTTATCGAGCTGGATTTTGACAATCTGTTTCATGTCTTTTGCTTGCAGTGGTAGGAAGGGAAGAATATCATCCAGTCGGTTGAGAAATTCGGGTTTGAAATGTTTTGCTAAGATCGGATCTAGTGCTTGCAAAATCTTTTCTTTGGAGATGTTTGCCTTTTCAGATTTCATCATTTCTATAAGAATTTCAGAGCCTAGATTTGACGTCATGATAAACAGAGCATTTTTGCAGTTGACGGTACGTCCTTGGCTATCTGTGATTCTTCCGTCATCGAAAATTTGTAATAAAATGTTAAAGACGTCCGGATGTGCTTTCTCAATTTCGTCTAAAAGAACAACAGAATAAGGGCGTCTGCGGAGAGCTTCGGTGAGCTGTCCTCCTTCCTCGTACCCCACGTATCCGGGCGGAGATCCAACCATTCGCGATACGGTATGTTTTTCCATGTATTCCGACATGTCTAAGCGCAGGAGAGCTTCTTCTTGATTGAAGAGCTGTTCTGCGAGAGCTTTTGCAAGTTCTGTTTTCCCGACACCTGTAGGTCCTACGAAAAGAAATACTCCAAGCGGTCTTGTTGGATCATTCAGCCCTGCGCGAGATCTTCGGATAGCGTCGCTGATCGCTTGGATTGCAAATTTTTGGCTAATCACTCGTTTGCCTAAAGTCTCTTCGAGATGAAGGAATTTTTCTTTTTCGCTGACAAGCATTTTTTGTACTGGAATGCCTGTCCATTTCGCAATCACATGAGCAACAAGTTGTTCATCGACTTCTTCTTTGATGAGACGATCTCCTTGAGTTTCGAGACTTTTTTCGGCATCATCGATTTCTTGCTTGAGTTTAGGAATGGTTCCGTAGCGGAGTTCTGCGACGCGGTTATAGTCACCGCTACTTTCTGCTTCTTCCTCTTGAAATCGAAGTGTTTCAAGTTTATTTTTTTTCTCTTTGACTTTGGAGATCAGCTCTTTTTCTAAGTTCCATCTTGCTTTGAGAATCATCAGATGTTCTTTGAGAGCGCTGATTTCTTTGGCGATTTTGTCTAATTCTTCTTTGTTTTCTTTGATGTTATCTCGTTTAAGACCTTCTTGTTTGATAATTAACGAAGAGAGTTCTCTTTCTTTAATGTCGACGGGAAGAGGAAGGCTGCCAATCTGCATGCGGATTAAGCTTGCCGCTTCGTCGACAACATCGATGGCTTTATCGGGCAGTCTACGATCAGGAATGTAGCGATGAGAGAGAAGGACTGCGGCATGAAGAGCATCTTCAGTGATCCGGACTCCATGGAAAATTTCATAGCGTTCTCTCAAACCTCTTAAAATAGCGAGGGCATCTTCAATCGAAGGTTCTTGCACAAGTACAGTTTGGAATCTGCGCTCTAATGCAGGATCTTTTTCAATGTATTTTTTATATTCGTTGAGTGTTGTCGCTCCAATGCAATGAAGAGTGCCTCTGGCAAGGGCAGGCTTGAGGAGGTTGGCTGCATCCATGGCTCCTTCCGTAGCTCCGGCTCCGACAAGCGTATGTACCTCATCAATAAATAGAATGATTCGGCCTTCTTCTGCTTCGATTTCTTTTAAGATGCTTTTGAGTCTTTCTTCGAATTCTCCTCGGTATTTTGTTCCTGCAATGAGACTGCCCATGTCGAGAGAAAATAGCTTTTTGTTTCTCAAAGAATCAGGGATATCGCCTTGGATAATGCGTAGAGCTAAACCTTCTGCAATTGCAGTCTTTCCAACTCCCGGATCTCCGATAAGAAGAGGGTTATTTTTTGTTCGTCTGCTAAGAACTTGCATTGTACGGCGAATTTCTTCATCTCTGCCGATGACCGGATCAAGTTTCCCTTTTTTGGCAAGGTCTGTCAAATCTTTGCAGTATTTGGAGAGGGCATTGAGTTTATTTTCTGCGCTCGGAGAATCCATAACATTACCTTTTCTTGATTCGAGAATTTTCTGTTCAACTGTCTGTGATGAGATTTGTTTTTTCCAAGAATAAAATGGGTCTTTTGCAGACCGCCAAAACACTAAAAGTAGATGATCGCTTGCAATATAGGCGTCTTTCCAAGACTTAGCTAAAAGATCAGCCTCTTGGATTCGTTTTTGGAGTTCTGATGAAATGGCAGGCGTCTGGGGTTGTCCTTCGAATCGAGGGGCGTGTTGAATGAATGTTTCGAGTTGTTTTAAAAGAGAGTCGCTGTTTAGTTGAAGTTGTGATGTGAATTGAGAAAAGAAACCCTCTTTTTTAGAGAAGAATGCATAGAGTAGATGATTTTCTGAGACTTCTGTGTGTTGTCTTTCTTGCGCGATTTGGAGAGCATTTTGAATGGCTTCCATGACTTCATCAGTAAATTGAGGATTCATTCGCATTTCCCAAAACTTTGGATCTAATTATAATAGAGCTTTGATTTTTTCAAAAGAGCCTTTAAAATTGTGATGATCCTGAACCTATCTCAGTAAGATTTTGGGATTCTTTTGAACCGATTTTTCATTAAATCGACTGAAATTTTTTACTGAGATTTAGGTTCCTAATCGTTTTTGAAGTTGATGATGCGCAAGTGTTTATTTTTGCAAGTGGTTCTTGTTTTGTTTTTGTCATGCATTGCATGGGTCCGGACGGAGTTTTCTATCGATCGGATTTCCGCGCCTCTTGATGAAATACAAGAAGAGAACCCTTCTTTGGAAGTGATGCAGGCTTTGAATCAGCCCTATTATTTTTTAGATCGAGGAAGGCAAGCGTTTGTATTTGAAAGCAAAGATCGGCAGTTTGTGATCAAATTTTTTGATCGAAAGTATATGCAGATTCCTTGGTATACGGGCTGGTTTGTAGATCGTCAAAATGAGACTGTAAAAAGGGATCAGCGCCGATTTTTTTATTGGAATAGTTATCGTTTAGCAAGGTCTTTACTTCAGAAGGAAACAGCTCTTTTGTGTGTTCATCAGGGAAAGCTTGACGGACTGCCTTGTGTTTCTTTAGTTGATAAAGCAAGTAGAACCTTTCAGATTGATTTGAATCGAACCCCTTTTATTCTACAAAGAAAAGGAGCATCGTTTTATGATTTTCTGGATCAACGATCGAAAAAAGAAGGAAACGGTGCCTTAATGATGGCTTTGCAAGAGTTCTTGCAGCTGATTGAGCACCGAATTTCTTTAAATGTATCGGATGCGGATCACGATGTTCGGCATAATTTTGGAAGTTTAGATCAGAAAGTGATTCATTTAGATCCGGGACGTTTGACTCTGCAGGACTTATCGAATCCTGAGCTTCGAAAATATGAGTGGTGGAAGGCGACGCACAATTTGCGCAAATGGTTGGTAAGGGAACATCCTGATGTGGTAGCGGAGTTTGATCATTGGGTGCAGAAAAAATCTGAAGGAGATGTTTAGTGGAAAAGATGGGGCCTATTCGTTTAAAACCGGCGTACCAACATTATATTTGGGGTGGAAATCGGATTGTCAGTCACTTTCATCGAGATTTGCCTTCGGGTCGTTATGCAGAATCTTGGGAAGTTTCAGACAGACACGAGGGGATGTCTGTTGTTGCTAGCGGGAAGTGGCAGGGAAAGTCTCTGAAAGAGCTTTTGGCAACATATCAAGATAAAATTGTGGGTAAAGGCAAGGATTGGAAAACATTTCCTCTTCTTGTGAAGATCATTGATGCGAAAGAGAATTTGAGTGTTCAGGTGCACCCCAATGCGGAATGTGCATTTTGTATTCATCACCAGCCCAAATCAGAAATGTGGGTTGCTCTAGCGCCAAGCCGTGTGTATGCAGGACTTAAATCCTCTGTCACGAAGGAGCAGTTCGTAAAGGCTTTGGAGCTGGGACATGTAGATTCTGTGCTCTCTTCTGTCGATCTTCAGGAAGGGGAGGCGATTTTTATCCCGGCAGGTCAAATTCATGCTATTTGCAGCGGGGCGTTTCTTTTGGAAGTTCAGCAAAATTCAAACACGACATATCGATTGCATGATTGGGGACGGGGGCGCGAACTTCATCTGGAGGAAGGATTGCTTGCAATCGACTGGAATTTACAGCAGTCTTTACGGTTGCATGGAGAAATTTCGAAAGCAGACGGACATCATCGCTTGGCATCATTGATTGCAAATTCTTACTTTATTGTAGAGCGGCTAGATATTTTGGATCGATGGCAGATCAAATCGCATGGAAAAACTTGTCAGATTCTTTTTTGTGTAGCCGGAGAGGCGATGATGGAAAATGAGAAGGTTCTTCCCGGAGATACGTTTCTGATTCCTGCTGACGCACCTCTTGTTTCTATTCAAGGGAAGTGTCAGTTCTTAGTCATGAAAATTCCTTGAGAATATTAAGTTCTTATTAAGGTGTTATTTATGTTGGTAAAGAAAATTTTTATAAATTTGTTTTGCGTTTATCTCAGCTTTATGTAGAATCGGACGTTCTCATAAAGCTGCACAAGAAAGTGTGGCTGGAGGATGTGACC
>CAYVDU010000044.1:0-8726 GCA_964450765.1 uncultured bacterium
CAACGCTTTGGCGCTGCCAAAGTGTGCAATTTATAATTTAATCCACTATACATACCCGTTCCAGTTGAAAGTCCTCTATATTTTTCTTTTTTCTGCGACTCTAGCACTTTCTCTTTTCTTCTCGTGCTGATCCTTAAGTTTTTATTTGCCGGAACCCGATCGAAACAAAGAACTTTCAACTGGAACGGGTATACTCTTAAAACAGACCCTTAGCAAACATTTTTGCACGTCTTTTTAAAGCAACCCTTGCTGTACGGCCATAAGCGACTTCATGTAGATTCTCAATCGCAATAAAGGCGCTTGGATCCTCTCTCAAGACAATTTCTTTCAACTCAGCAAGATCCAATCTCTCTACGATGATGAATAAAATATCGCGATCTTCTCCTGAATACCCACCCTTCCCCTTAATAAAGGTAAGCCCAAGACCTAATTCTAATGTAATGATCTTACTCAATTTATCCGGCTTAGAACACATAATCAAAACAGACTTCAATTCTTCAAGACCTGCAATGACAATATCCATCATTTTAAAAGCAACAATATAAGTCATTAAAGAACGAAGAGCAATATGCCAGTCATGAAAAATCCAACCATAGGCACCAAACACAAAGACGTTAATAAAAAGAATAACCTGACCTACAGTAAATCCTTTCTTCCGATTGATGAGGATGGCCAAAATCTCAGTTCCATCCACACATCCTCCATTACGAATGATCATCCCCGCTCCAGCGCCCAGCATCGCACCGCCAATCACAATCGCCTCCAACTGATCCGCCCCAAAAGAAGGAACTCTTTCCAGAACAAGCAAGAAGAATGCGAAAAGTAAAATCGCAAGAAACATATTCATCACAAAGGAACGACGAATATAACGCCATGCCAAGTAGATAAACGGAATATTTAAAATCAAAAGAAAGTAAGACAAATAGGAAGATCCATACAGCCTGGCAAAAATCAACGCAATACCCACGACTCCACCGTCAATCAATTGATTTGGAGTCAAAAAAATACGAATGGATAAAGCCGCTAAAAAAGATCCTACAGCCATCCCAAAATAGGTCACTGCATGATGGAGAATACGACCGGACAACGGCAACGACTGCGGCATATGAAATCTCCTTATATAGAACGCGGGAGACGGGGCTCGAACCCGCAACTTCCGCCGTGACAGGGCGGCGCTCTAACCAATTGAACTACTCCCGCAATAGAAAAAAACCCCAAAAAAGGGACAATGGGCGCAACAGGACTCGAACCTATGACCACCTGTGTGTAAGACAGGCGCTCTACCAACTGAGCTATACGCCCTTAAAAAGGATGTGTCATTCTACAGAATCAAGTGAATAATTCACAAGGAAAAAAGACAACCTTCAGAAATCCACTGATCAATCGTATTAATCGTATACTCGTTCTTCAAAAACTGAGGGTTATGCAGCATGAACTGATGAAAAGAAATCGTCGAATGAACTCCGGAAATATGAAATTCTTTCAACGCTCTTTTAGCACGAGCAATCGCATCAGAACGATCTTTTCCTCTTACAATCAATTTTGCGATCATTGAATCGTAATGCGGAGGGATCCGATATCCACTATAACAAGCGCTATCTACTCGTACATGAGGCCCTCCGGGAGGATTGTAATGCTCTAACAATCCCGGAGAAGGAGCAAAGTTATTGGTCGGATCTTCCGCATTAATGCGAAATTCAAAGACGTGGCCCTTCAGAGCAATATCTTTTTGCTGAAACGACAATTTTTCTCCTCGAGCAATACGGATCTGCTGCTCAACTAAATCGATCCCGGTAAGCTCTTCTGTGACAGTATGCTCCACTTGAATACGGGTATTGACTTCCATGAAATAATAATTCCCGTCTTGATCCAAAAGAAATTCCACCGTTCCGACAGAGTGATAATTGGCCTCGCGAACAATCGCAACAGCACTTTCTCCAATTTTTTTACGCATTGTCTCATTCAACATCGGACTGGGAGCTTCTTCAATCAACTTCTGACGACGACGCTGCACCGTACAATCTCTCTCGCCTAAATAGACATAGTTTCCATACTTATCCCCAATCACCTGCATCTCAATATGCCGAGGATTGACGATCATCTTTTCCAAATAGACATCCGGGTTATTAAAGCTCACCTCAGCCTCTGTACGAGCTGCAAGGAATTTCTGGGCAAAATCTTCTTCATTATATGCAATACGGATTCCCTTGCCTCCGCCGCCTGCAACCGCTTTGATAAAAATAGGAAAACCAAATTTGCGAGCTTCTTTTAAGCCAGATTCCACATCATACACAACTCCATCAGAACCTGGAATCACAGGACAATTTACCTTTCTTGCAGTTGCTTTTGCTTGCGCCTTATCTCCTAAAAGAGCAATGGCTCGAGATGGAGGTCCAATAAAATTCAAACCGCAACTCTCACAAATGGAGGCGAAATTCGCATTTTCACTTAAAAATCCATATCCAGGATGTACTGCATCCGCCCCTGTAATTTCACAAGCAGCAATCAAATTAGGAACTTTTAAATACGATTTACTCGACGGAGCCTCGCCAATACAAATTGCCTCATCCGCATGATACACGTGCATTGCATCTGCATCCGCTTTAGAATAGACTGCAACCGCTTGAAGCCCCAAATCATGACACGCGCGAATTACACGCACCGCAATTTCACCACGATTCGCAATCAACACTTTTGTCACATTCTCTAATTGCTGCTGCGACTTTGCCATACCAGCTCCATTCTATTTGGTATTATTTCACAATCCGAAAAAGACGAGTTCCAAATTCAACCGGCTGCGCATTATGAATAAGAACTTCTGCAATCGTACCACTCATCCCCGCCTTAACCTCATTCATCACTTTCATCGCTTCAACAATACAAACAACAGTTCCCTCACTCACCTTATCTCCAACCTTAACAAACACCGGCTGATCAGGTCCGGGAGAAGAATAACATGTACCCACCATAGGAGAAGTCACAAAAAGACCAGCCTCTTCACCTTTTGCCATCTCCACTTTTTTAGGAGCTTCCGGTTCAATCTCAATATAAGACTCAGAAGAAGACCTTCTAACCGGCACAAAAGAAGCGCTCTCTTTTTCCAAATGAAGTTCAAAATCTTTTTTCTTTACAATCATCTTGCTCAATTTAGATTTTTCTAAATGAGCCATTAATTCTTTAATTTCATCAATATTCATATTTCCTATACCCGCTGGATATACTCCCCTACCTGCGTATCCACCTTAATCACGTCTCCGCTTTCAATAAACAAAGGAACATCCACCTTAGCTCCCGTTTCCAAAACAGCTTTCTTCGTTGTCGCACCCATAGCACTCGGCTCCGTTTTAACAACCATAATTTCCAAAAACTGCGGCAATTCAACACCAAAAATCGAATCGCCATAAAACATCGCCTTCACTTGAATGCCCTCTTTCAGATAGTGAACCTTATCTTCCAACACTTTTAAAGAAACAAGCACTTGATCCAAATTACCAACATCCAAAAACAAATATTCTTTCCCTTCCGGATAAAGAAATTCCAACGATCGCTCGATGAGAGAAACCTCTTGTACTGTCTGATCAAGCTTAAAGTTTTTTTCAATCACCTCATCATCAATCAAGTTTCGAAGCTTTGTTTTAATGAAAGGAGTCCCCTTAGGAACCGTCACTTTTAAACTGGATTCAACACGATAAATCTTACCCTCTAAATTCAGGGTCATTCCTGGTGTAATCTGATTTGCTGTGGTCATCGTATAATTTCCTTTAAATCTCGAAGACAAGTCACTGAATGCTCTACCCAAGGCGCTGGATCCATCACAGCTCCTCTCCCCCAACGCATATGGATCGTATGGAAACCCAGTTCAAAAGCAGGCTTCAAGTCCATTTCTATACGATCCCCGCACACCCAAATCTCGGAAGAAGAAAGAGAAAATCTCTCTTTCAACATCTCATAAGACGGTTTTTTAACAGAGTCTTCCGGGATGCTGATCATACTAAAAACAGAACTATCCACACCAGCTTTTTTCAACTTCTCTCTCTGGAAAGGGGGGTGGCCTCCGGTGACAAGAGCTAATCTGTGCGAAGATTGATAAAATTTCAATATTTCCTTAGCATCCGGCGTCGTAGCCACGACAAAATCATCAGGCAATGAAGAAGTGAGTGAAAGAAGCGCCTTCGTTAACTTCTGCTCTGTTGCGCCATAATGACGGGCAAATAATAGGAGTGCATCTTTTGACTTTAGAGCCTCTTTATTCAACTGAACGAGCTCTTCATAAGCCTTAGAAAACACAGGAAGATTCACCCCCTCGTCCATCAACGTCCGCACACACTCTTTCATCTTGAAAGGAGTGACACACCCTGATGTATCAATCAACGTATCGTCAAGATCAAATATGATCAACAATCTTCATCAACTCCTGCGCCAACTTCTTCGAATCATGGCGAATCAAATTTCTCTTTAAAAGATCCGATTTATGCGCTGCAGCCACCACCCCTAACATATTGGCAGAAAGAACACGCTCATCATCCAGATCATTTTCCACCAATTCGCCCTCATTGGCATACACATCGATCAATTCTTTAGGCGGTTTTTCCACATTGATCAAAATATGATCAAAAATATCTTTCCCTAAAAAACGAATCAATTCTTTTACATAATGACTCGTCTTAAAACCTGTTGTTTGTCCTTTGCGATTCATCAAATTCAAAACAAACACTTTTTTAGCATCGCTGTTACAGATCGCCTCGCTGACACCCTCGACAAGTAAATTAGGAATCAAAGAAGTGTGAAGCCCCCCGGGACCAATCACAATTAAATCAGCACTGACAATCTCTTCAATCACCCTTGGATTTACCGTCGGATAAGGCTCTAAATAGATCGTCTTGTACCCTTTGTCAATCTCTTGTGATAAATAAACCTCGCGCTCGCCTTCCAGCACTTTTCGATTATTGAGCAACATCTTAAGGCGGACTTGATTCATCGTGATCGGAATCACTTTCCCATTGATGTAAAGAATTTTACCCGCCTCTTCAACAGCTCTTTCAAAACTACCAGTGACTTTCTCTAGAGCAGATAAAAGCAAATTCCCAAAAGAATGACCTCCCAGCCCTCCTTGCTCAAAGCGATAATTCATTAAAGAGCGCATGAGACGACTGGAATTCGAAAGGGCAACCAGACATTGCCTTACATCGCCGGGTGGCAAAACCCCCAATTCATCTCGTAAAATTCCTGTACTCCCTCCGTCATCCGCCATCGAAACAATCGCAGTCAAATCAACCGGATATTTTTTCAGCCCTCGAAGAACGACAAAATTACCCGTTCCTCCTCCGATCACAACAATTTTTTTCGATGCAGCTCGAATCATACGCAATTTCTTAGCATTTGAATTCCCTTAATAAGCGATGGTTGTTCATAAATGAAACTACCACTGACCAATACATTCGCTCCAGCTTTTACACAAGCGGTTGCCGTCTCGGCATTAATCCCGCCGTCGACTTGAATATCAAACGGAGGCAAAGACTCTGGATTTACGCCCTTTGGAGCCACAATTCCACCTTGCCGAATCCCATTTCGATCGCAAAATTCTCGCGTTAATTGAATTTTCTCCACCACATCTGCCATGAACTGCTGTCCGCCGAAACCAGGACTTACCGTCATCAACAAAACCATATCACAACGAGTCAAATACTTAGGGACCATCGAAAATGAAGTTTCCGGACAAAATGCAAGCCCCGCTTTCTTACCGCATTTTCTAATAAACTCTAACGCATCGTCTACATCTTCCGTTGCTTCAAAATGAAATGTCAAACGATCGGCCCCTTCTTGAATCAATGCTTCGATATAATCAAAAGGGTTGTAAATCATCATATGCACGTCTAAAAAAAGATTTGTCGCGCGGTTAATGGCCCCTAAAGCCTTCGGTCCTAAAGTCAAGTTCGGGACAAAATGTCCATCCATAATATCCACATGGATACCATCAGCTCCCGCTTGCTCCAATCGTTTTGCCTCATCGGCAAGCCTCCCAAAATCTCCAGAAAGAATGGAAGGAAAAACTTGAATGTTACTCTGTTCCATAGATCCAAAAATGTATAACTGAAGTCTCGAGTTCTTCACAAGCACTCAGAAAAAAAATTTCATTATTACATAAAAAAAACAAAATACAATAACAATTTAATTAAGCTTAAAATAAACGAAAGATAAATGTATAATAAACGGCAAAGATATATAAGGAGTCAATTACAATGGCCTCAACAACAATTCCAGGAACAGGAACCTCGGCATTCACAAATCACATCAACGGACTCCCTCCTAAAGAACAACAAGAGATCGTTGAAGGTCTTGCCTGTAAACATAAGCCATCTCACACTGCAGCCATTGGAAAATCCCTATTAACAGGAGGTCTTCTCCTCGCCGCGGCATCTTACTGCCAAAACACCACAATCCAAGAATTTGCTTGCAAATATCGAATCTCCACGCTTCTTGCAGGAACCATAGCAACAGGATTCCTTCACTATCCTGACAACGCAAACGCAATCGCATCTGGCATTGGATCCGCCATTCAAACAACTAGAAACACGATCGTCAGCACAGCAGTCTCAATCTATACCACTTCCGCAGCAATTGCGAGCGGAATCAAAACAGCAGTAGTAACGGGATACAACGTTACCGCAGCAACCGCAAAAGGAATCCAAACAACCGCGCAAGCAATCTACAACAACCCCAAACTCTCAGCAGCAATCATCTCAACTATCGGACTCACAGGAACAGCCATCTACTATCGACAAGCACTTCAAGATAGCTGGAATAACATACCACCATTCCCCGGCATTTCTACCTCAAGAACCGATACCTCCTCCTCTGATACCACCGAAAGTACAGAAACAGAAATCAGCGGACAGAAAACACTCTTTGAACTAGCTCAGCAGGCCATCTCTAAAAGTCCTCATTTTAACTGAGTGAAAACATCAAAGCATTTAATCCACTATATAGTGGATTAAATTATAAATTGCATATTTTGGCTAACGCGAAAGCTGTTGAATTTCCAGAAACGCAACGCGCGTTGCGTTTCTGAAAATTCAACGCTTTGGCGCTGCCAAAATGGGCAATTTATAATTTAATCTACTATACCACCTCTGACTATCATTTTTTAAAATTTGACGCCTTTGAGTGTCGTCAGAAAACCAATTTTTCAATCATTTCGACATAACAAAAATTTTAAAAACACCTAAAAAAAACCCATTACCATCTTTTCAATACACAAAAAAACAATAAATAAATAAAATGCCCTCAAAATTTTTCTAGCGCCCTAAGAAAATTATGAAAAAAACCCTTCTCGTTTGAACAACGCATCATAAAACATGCTAAAAATGACAAATCTACCGACAGATCAACGAGAAGAGAATTAAAAAAATCATTTAAAAACAACCAAGAAAGAAAAATTATGAATACTTTTAATACTTTATGTATCAATGGAGCTCGATTCTTTGGAGTAACAACAGCAACTTTATACTCCACTCAAGACCTACTCCATACCCCAGAGACTTCTAGACTCCCACGAGCGTCTCTTGCAGCCTTCGCAGCATGTTTAGCAGCCCCTTATCTTGTACAAGGCGCTATCGCTGCCGGCAAAAAAATCACACCTGTATTGCAAGACGCATATACTTGGTGCAAAGAAAACAAAAAAACTCTAACAATGGCGATCACAACGACTGCTTTCTCAGCCATTGGATATTATTTATATACAAAGAAAAATTTTGAAAATAGCGTTTTAACTGCTGATCCAAAGCTTTCAAAAAACAACACACAAGAAGTTAAAACAACCGCAAATGCCTCAACAGCTCACACAACGGTAGACACCCAAGAGAATCAACCAACCATTGATGCCTCAACAGCCCATACAGACGCAGACACTCAGGCAGATCAAACAACTACAAAGCCGCCCACGCCAGCAGATAACCATTAAGCTCTCTTGCGAAAACAAGTCGAAAGATTCGAGGGCATTCTGTCCTCAAATACCTAATACAAATCTTTCAAAAAAAGAGGGGGGGCTATCAGCCCCGCCTATATAGTCGTTTAAATTATTCTCGACAGCTTTTGCGCAGCCAGAAACTGTCAAAGATAATTTATAATTTAACTCACTATAAACGACTACAACCCGATTTTTAAATCATTTTCAGAACAAACACAACTCCATAATATATTAAAAAGTATTCTAAATATTCATCCATAAAAAAATATTATTATCAGACAGATAACAATCAAAATAATTACGTATATATAAAACTAACTTTCAATTGATTAAATAAAACAAAACAGAATAAAATAGTTAGTAAAAACAAAAAACAGGCACAATTATGAATTCAACGAACCTTTCTTCTTTATGCTCACAAGGGGCTCGCTGCCTCGGAGCTCTATCCATAGGATTATATGCAGGAAAAGAACTCATTGGAACCCCTCGTTCTTTTCTTCCTATACGAGCAGTCTTCATTACGTCATTAAGTCTTGCCGCTCTACCTACTATCACAAAAGGAATCGTTTCAACAGCTCAGAGCGTGTACAATTGGGGGACAAAAAATCCAAGAAAAGCCATCGCATTAGCAACTACTACTGTGGCTGTTGGAGCAAGCTACTACCTATATCCAGAATAATACCAACAGATTTTTAATAAGCTATTCTCTAAAACTCCTACCACACCTCCATCGCTAACAACTCCAGAGGCAGCACCGTCT
>CAYVDU010000045.1:0-8672 GCA_964450765.1 uncultured bacterium
ATCTGCATTATCTGTGACAAAAGTGGATGTAGCTCCGAGGTGAATGATCGGTTTTGCCGGCAAGCAAAGATCTCCAAACGCGTGGATATGCGCCATAACATCGTGATGGAATTGTCTCTCGTAGTCTGCGATTTTGCTAAAGTCGATGTCTTCAACGCACTCCTGCATTGCTTGAATTTGTTCTTCTGTAATAGGAAGGCCTAATTTTTTTTCCCCTTTTGCAAGGGCAATCCAAAGTTTTCGAAATAAAATAGTGCGATGGTGGGAGGAAAAGAGATATGACATCTCTTTGCTTGCATATCGCGAGGAAAAAGGACTCACAAATTCTTTAGACATTAGACCTCTTGCGTAACTAAGGGTTCGTCGACTTTTCAGGATTATTTTGGCCGATTTTTAATAAAAATTGCGGGGGTAATATCGACACAAGTATATGACCTCTGCAATTTTTATCAAAAATCGGCTCAAAAGAACCTGAAAATCGACAGAATCTTAGTAACGCAAGAGGTCTATTAATGTTTTTTTACAAGCTCATCAATTTGCCGGACAAGCGTTTCTAACTGTTCTTTTTCAGTGCTGCTTGGAACGCAGACAGATTTTTTGAGCATTTCTTTGGCTCTTTTTAAAAATACAATCGCGTGGTATGCAAAATTAGGAAGTCTTTTATCATCCTCGTTTAAGGGGAATTCTTGGCGAATGAGATTGAGAAGTTCTGCTTTTGTTTGTCCGGAAAAATTTCTGACAATCTCTTCTTTTTTCTGAAGTTCTCCTTCTCTGCTTGCTAAGCAATAGATTACTTGACGAGGCATTTGATCGATTTTTCCGTGAAGAGTTAGCGGCATTTGATGATAAAACTCATAGTATTGTAAGAAGTTGTAAGGGGTTTGCCTATTTCCGTATGTGGAGAAAAGCCACGCGGTGAAGGCACCGTCTTGATATTTCTTTAAGATTTCTTGAGCGCGCTTGATTCTTTCTCCGTGTAGGATGACCGCTTGATTCGTAATCGCTTTTACTTCAGAGGTGATTGTTGTAAGGGCTTTTAGATCCGAGTCGACTTCATAAAAATCACTGTGGCGGTAGTTTTTTAAAAGTGTCTC
This sequence comes from uncultured bacterium, assembly GCA_964450765.1. Classification (GTDB taxonomy): domain Bacteria; phylum Chlamydiota; class Chlamydiia; order Chlamydiales; family SM23-39; genus DAIDHZ01. Next base: position 1,095 of record CAYVDU010000045.1, read on the forward strand.
TAGAGAGTTTTTTTCTTGTTCATTGAGTGGTGTTACTCGAAAAATCCCGGAAAAACTAGACAGATCCCAATTGTTTGCCTTTTCTACGAGAGCTGTCATTTTTGTGTTTTGAGATTCTTTTTGTCTGAATCTTAGATTAAGCAAATCGTTAAACTTGGACATCTTTTAAATCCTTGCTAAAATTTCTGAAGTGAGCGCCCTATAATCGAGAGATGCACGAGAACTGGGTGCTGTCTCGAAAATGGGTTTCCCATAAATGGTCGCTTCAGATACTGCGATATCCCGTCTAACCTTTGTTTGCAAGAGTTTTCCCGGAAATGTTGTTTCAGTGACTTTTAAAAAAGCATCGTTGCTTTTTCCTCTTGGATTCCAAAATGAGAGAGCCACTCCAAGAACTTGCGTTCCGTGTCTTTCCGAGATGTTGTTGATGAATAAAGAAAGTCTTTGGAGTCCTTTAACGCTATAAAATTCTGGTGTTGCGCAAACAAGTGAATATTTGGATGCGATCAGAGCTGATTCGGTGAGCCAGCAAAGAGAGGGAGGAGTGTCGATTAAGATCACGTCGTAAGGGAGATTTTTTAAAATATCTTTCAGTCTCTCATGGGAATATCGATCCGCTGCTAAAGATCCGGATACTTCGACTCTTTCTAACCAAGTGTCCGCAGGGATGATGTGCATATTCGGAATGCACGTGTTTAAGATGACTTCTTCGAGAGTTTTTTCTCCTTGCAATACAGGCGCTATGCTGTCTTGTTCATCGGGATCGAATCCAAGACCTGTGGATAAGTTCGCTTGAGCATCGAAATCGATGAGGAGAACTTTTTTCTTGTGATACATGCAGAGAGCTGCGCCAACATGCAGGGACGTCGATGTTTTCGCTGTCCCTCCTTTAAAACTACTGATAGAAATAATGGGCATACATTCACATTATGGTGCGATTGAAAAAGGCGACATCAACGAACGATCTTCTCGTTCTTTAGAAACTTTATCAAGAAAATTGGAAATGTCAATCTCTCCGTGCACAATATTATCGCGTGTACGCAATGCGATCGTTTTATTTTCAACTTCCTTATCCCCGATCGTTAGCATGTAATTTGTTTTAAGGAGTTGCGCCGTTCGTATTTTTTTGCCGACAGATTCATTAGAATCGTCGAGATCGCAAATAAATCCTTTTGCTTGGATTTTTTGCATGATTTCTTTGGCAAAAGGAATGTGCCGATCTGCAACCGTGATGATACGAATCGGATAAGGGCTAATCCAAAGAGGGAATTTACCTGCAAAATGTTCGATGAGAATTCCAAAGAAACGTTCAATTGATCCTAAAATAGCGCGGTGGATCATAACGGGCCTTTTATGTATTCCGTCATTATCGACGTATTCTAATTCGAATTTCTGAGGAAGAGAGAAGTCGAGTTGGATTGTTCCGCACTGCCAAAATCTTCCAATGGCATCACGGATTTGAATGTCGATTTTAGGGCCATAGAAAGCTCCGTCCCCTTCGTTGATGTGGTAAGAGTGTCCCCAATCATCAAGAGCGCCTTTGAGGCCGTCTGTTGCAGCATCCCATTCGGCATCAGAGCCAATTGTTTTGCTCTTTTCCGGTCGCGTCGATAGTCCTAGTTTATACGGGAGACCAAAAGTCATATAGAGAGTGTCTGCAAATTTTAGAAGCAGCGTGATTTCGTCCTTAATTTGATCTAAGCGCATGAACAAGTGGGCATCATCTTGATGAAAACTGCGCACGCGAAAGAGTCCATTGAGAGCTCCGGATGCTTCAAATCGATGAACGTGTCCAATTTCTGCAACACGAAGAGGAAGTTCTCGGTAACTGTGCGTTGTTGTTTTATAAAACAGCATGCAGCCGGGACAGTTCATTGGCTTGATTGCAAATTCTCGATCTTCGATTTGCGAGGTGTACATGTTTTCTTTGTAATGAAACCAGTGGCCGGATCTTTCCCATAGTTCCTTGCTCATCATTGCAGGAGTTTTGATTTCGATGTATTGATCTTTTGCTTGAAGCTCTCTGAGAAAATCGATGAGTTTATTCCAGATAAAAAGGCCTCTAGGATGAATGAAGGGCATCCCCGGAGCTTCTTCTTTCAGTGAGAAAAGATTGAGCGCAGGTCCGATGATTTTATGATCTCTTTTCTTTGCTTCTTCCAAAAGCTCTAAGTATTCTTTCATTTTTTTTCTGTCAGGGAATGAAATACCGTAAATCCTGGTGAGCATTTCCTTTGTAGAATCCCCTTTCCAATAGGCCCCGGATGTTTTTAGGAGTTTAAATGCTTTAATTTTCCCAAGACTCATCATATGAGGGCCGCGGCAGAGATCAACAAACTCTCCCTGCCTATATGCAGAGATCATACCTTCAAAGCTTTCGATTAATTCTTTTTTGTATGGATTCCCCGTAAAGGCTTCTTTCGCTTCTAATTTATTGGCAAATTCAATTCGCTTTGTCTTGTGGTTTTCGTGAATGACTTTTTCGACTTCTTTTTCAATTTTTTCGAAGTCTTCTTCTGAAATTGTTAGGTTTCCGAAATCATAGTAAAACCCGTTTTCAATAGGAGGTCCGATGGTTGGTTTTGCATTGGGCCATAGTCTTAAGACTGCTTGAGCGAGGACGTGGGCTGAGGTATGCCAAAACACTTCTTTCCCTTCGGGATCGTCAAAATTAAAAAAAACAATTTCATCGCCATCTGTAAGAGATGAGTCTAAATCGCGGAGCGTTCCATTAATGCGGACGGTAATGGCTTGTTCTGGAGCAGAAAGGTTTAAAAGAGCTGCAGCATCTTTGGCGGAGCTTCCTTCCGGGAGTTCGTGGTTTTTTTGATTGATTTTGATTTTCATGAATGACCTATCGACAGGATTAGACGGCTAGTATATATGATGAAGGGAATAACCACTATATTGAAAATGATTTGTGTAAAGCTGCTTTACATCGAAAATGATCGAAGAATCGGTTTCTAGACGGGATTGAAAGCTGTCAAGTTTTCAAAAATGTGAACCGTGTATTATTTTTGATGATACTATGCACGGTTGCTGTTTTTGAAAGTTTGGCGCTTTGAGCTCTTTTAAAAGCCGATTTTTCAATCATTTTCGGTATACATGAGGGGTTCATATGAAAGAGGAGTCGGCTCCGTCTAAATTGGGGTTGGGGATTGCGATTTCTTCCGTTGCTTATCTTTTTTTTATCACAGCAAGCTCTCTTGTGTGGAGTTTTCCTAAAGAGACTCCCATAGTGCAAATTCTTTTTGTTCAGAATATTGTCAGTTTGATTTGTATTATTCCTCTTATTTGGGTGAAGCCGTTTCCTGGATTTCAAACGAAGACTCTTCCGATCCATCTCATTCGAGATCTTGCTGGAGTGGTTAGTTATTATCTTTATTTTGTAGCGATCCGTTTTTTGAGTCTTGTGGATGCGACAACATTGAATTATACCGCTCCATTTTTTGTTCCCTTAATTTGGTGGGTATGGATGAAGGAGAAAGTGAGTATTCATGTTTGGTGGTCGATTATTTTGGGTTTTATTGGGGTTGCTGTAATTTTAAAGCCGAGTTCTCATATTTTTGAAGGGGGATTCGTTATCGGTCTTTTAGCTGGGATGGTATCTGCTCTTGCTCTTTGTGCTGTTCGTGTTTTGAATCTTAATTTGGAGCCAACTCGAAGAACTCTTCTTTACTTTTTTTTTATGGGCTCTTTGATTTCTTTTCCGTTTGCAATGTTTTATTGGGTTCCTTTCTCAGCAGATGGTTGGATGAGAGCTTTGGGGGTTGGTCTTGCGACTGCATGCGGACAGATCTGTTTGACGATTTCGTATCGCTATGGAACTGCGTCTTATTTGTCTCCGCTTGGGTATTTAACGGTGATTTATGCCGGTTTGATTAGTTATTTCTTATTTAACAAACCCATTTCTATGAGAACAGTAATAGGGTCGATTCTCATTATTTTTGGAGGTACCTTGACGTATCTTTTTAAGAAAAAGCCAAAATCAATTGCGCAAACCTTTGAGTCTCCCGCGCCGAAAGAAAAGCCTCCTTTGTAGTTAAAAATAAAAAAGCTCGATCTTTGTGAGAAAGCTCGAGCGTTTTTTAGATAAAGAATGCTTTATGTTTAAGAACCTTGCATTACTTTTTGAGCGGCGCTGAGTCTTTTGCCTTGTCCTGAATAGATTTTATCAGACTGGCTGCTGCAGCTACTTTTTGGTTTAGCGCATGGAGATGGCTCTGATTTTTTCGGAGGATTGCATGGACTTGGTTCTGATTTATTTTCTTTTTTAGGCTGGCATGGACTTTCTTCTTTTTTAGGCTGGCATGGGCTGCCTTCTTTCTTTGCGCATCCACCGACATCGCTTGTGCTAGTCATGGGTTGACTTGTTGATCCTGTGGGGGATCCGTTATTGCTTTGTGAGCAGGACACAGTGATTGCTGTAAGTCCTACAACCAAAATCTTGAGAAAAGTTTTCATAATCTTGAGCTCCAATATGTTCATTTATCCCGGGATGGGTCGGTCTGGCATTAAAGACAGGCCGTTAAGATAGGCATTGTTTATTACCTTTTATGTTTCAGTTATTTCAGGAAAATTCCTGTAAAAAACTTCTGGAAAATAAATAGTAATTTATAATGTTATCTTGTAATTTTTTTACTACAGATTTTGAAATTAATTATCAAGAAGAGTTCTTTTTAGATTCTTATATACCCGTTCCGGTTGAAAGTTCTTTGTTTCGATCAGGTTCCGGCAAATAAAAACTTAAGGATCAGCATGAGAAGAAAAGAGGAATCTCAGAAAAAGAAAAATAAAGAGGATTTTCAACTGGAGCAGGTATATACAGAAAATGACTGAAGAAGCGATTTTGATAGCTTTTTCATCAATGGTATAAGTTGAAATCAAAAGGATTTATACCGAAATCGATTCTTGAACCTTTTTCGGTATAACTGAGGAATGGGTGGTACAACGGTCTCAGAACTGACAGCGCCATGCATCCATCTCTCGAAGTTTAGATAGTAATGCATCGCGTTTTTGTCGTGCTGTATGAGAGCTGGCTGGAGTTAGTTGATTGGATAGAAGTTCGTGTAAATTTACGAATCTTTCTTTACATGTCAGTCCTGTGAGTTCTTGATTCCCTTGGTCTCTTAATGCTTTAGCTGTTTCTATACTGATTTTTCGCGTTTCATCTCGGTTTTTATTTATTTTTTCTACAACTCTTTCTAGATCCATATCCCAGATTTCTTTAAATGCAGCTAAAGAGATTCCGCATTCTTCGCTTAATTTTTTTAGTTCAGAGTCTGTTAATTCTACGCCTGTGAATGGATTTCTTGGTCTCTTCCCTTGGCATAAAGAAGAGAGGACTAAGTTATAAGAGGCAACTTCTTGGCCGCTGTCGAGCTTTATTAAATGCCTTCGATCTACTGGTTGAGGATATTTCTCATTGAGATGGTCTAATCCACAATAGAACAATCGATCCAGATCTTCAGTTTGCGTATGTTGGATTAAGGTTTGAGGTTGGTTTGTCTGACTAGATGAGTCTCTTAAGGTTCTTTCAATTGCAGCGCTGGCTAGTACTAGTCCTTGGTTTTGGTCGTGGTCTAATCGAACAGTAACCGTTCTCCTATAAGGAAATATAAATGTGGATGATTCTATGATAGGGAGATCTGTTTGAGTTGAGGATGTATTAGACTGGGGGGGGTAGCAAAAGCTCTTCGAACTATTTCACTAAGGAGAATTCCCGCTACACCCACTGCAACTCCGCCAAGAAAAGGTAGTAAAGCGGTGTTTTTTGATTCACATCTACTAATTGTCATAAATTGATAAGCTTAATTTTGTAAGATTATAGTCTAATGATTGAAAAATGGTCAAGTAAATATTATCGTTGTTTGTATTGAAAATATTGCTTAAACCAAGGTAGAATAGACGTTATGATTAAAATGATACAAAGCGCAATTGATTATTCTATAGGTTTTATTTCCGGTGAAAGAATGGAAATGACTGTTCCTTCTTCTTTTCGAACAATGATTCAAAATATTATTTTTTATGGATCTTCTGCCGTGTCTTTTGGAAAAAAATTTCTTTACAGCCAAGACCCTCAGGATAACATAGAAAAAATTTCAAGTGCTGTAAAACCTTTTATTCAAGATTCTGATTCTTCAGCTTATTCAGAAGAGGTTGTACGAAGTAAAGCCTCCCAAGAAATTCGAGCAGAAACTGTCAAGAAATTCCCTCAATTTAATGGGTACAAAACTCGTTGTTCAATCAATGGCGATCCTGTTGTTATTACGGGTATTACAAAGAGGCCGTCCAATCTTTGGTTTGAAGCTTTAAATATTCCTACAACCCTCCCGGCAAGTCGCCAGCTTTTCGCTCTTCAGTGCGATCCAGCTCTTCTACGCTGTCATCTTGAAAAAATGGCAAAGACGGTCCCGGATCAACTCATTTCCTTCTCTGCCCAAGGTAAATCCGCCCAAGCAACGATCAATGGGGTTCATTTTCAAGCTATTGAAGATCTGACAGAAGTCTATGGATCTTCTGTGTATCAAATGACATACAAAGAACTTTGGGAAATGATCAATAGTCAAGAAATTTTTCTTGCAGATAGCTTTCCTCTATCACTTTATCAAGCAATGAAAGCCGCTATGTTAAAGGATCGAGTAGTGGTATTGCCTGGAAACGATCATAACCCTATACTTCTTGCAGAGTTAAAGAAATCTTCTAAATATCCTCACTTAAGTGCTGTCTTACAAGAGTTAGAAAAAAATCCAAGTCAATATGGCCTTGATTCAAAGCACGCACGCAAATTGTTAGGAATGACTATCTATCAACTAGGATCCCTTGTGGTTAAAAGAGAAGATTATCGTGTTTTCACTGATGAGCATGGATGTATTCTTGACAGAAAGCCAAATCAAGAGGATGCAATCCGACTTATTAATGCTTGTGGAATTCGTGGATTATCACGAAGCCCTCCTCTTTATCATCGAACGACCATCCAAAGTATGTTTAAAACAGCTTTTTATGCAGCTGAAAAAGGAATGATCATCGTCCCTGCTGTAGGATTGGGTGTTTGGAAAGGGGATCCTGAAATTTATTGGGAATCTTTCTTAGATGCTATTCTAGAGTCTGATGTATCTTTCGATAGGATCTACGTAAATCCAGGTCACCAGAAGTCCCCATATGGAAATTACCAAGGATGTTCTGGAGAGGAGTTTGCGATGATCTTAAAAAAATACAAAGATCGGTACACACCAGGTTCAGAAGAACGAAAAAAATTAGACAAAATTCATAATGTTTATGACATGAAAACAGATATTATGCAGCTCGCTCGTCTTTTGAAAATTGCAGAACCTACTACTGTTGTTTCGTTGCTAAATGCATCTGATCCTGATGTGACTTTCGGATTTCATGTTGGAGAATATGTGAACAACGTGCCTCATGTTGCCACAACTGAAGAAAATTACACAGCAATCGGCTCAAATGGACTTTTATTTGAACAGCTAACAGATGTTCATAATCCCACACAAGAAAGAGTCCATACCTGTTCTAGTTGAAAGTCCACTATAGTGGATTGAATTATAAATTGCATGTTTTGGC
>CAYVDU010000046.1:0-576 GCA_964450765.1 uncultured bacterium
GCGGAATTGGATGCGCTCTTTTTGTACCTTATATCCCTTTACGCGCCGGTATAGAATTTAAAAGTGGATTTATTGACATCGGCGCCAAGATGATTTACGGGTTTATTCCATCACCTGAAATTCGCGGCGGATTCAAGGTCAATTTCTAAACACTCTCGACGCTATTGAAACTTCAACGAAGAAACTGCGATAATTGCAAACAACAAACCGACAATCCAAAAACGGATCACCACTTTGGTCTCCGGCCATCCTTTATATTCGAAATGATGATGCAAGGGAGCGCATAGAAAAATCCGCTTCTGATGACGATATCGATAACTAAGAACTTGCAAAATCACAGAAAGAGCCTCGGCAACGAAAATAGCGCCAGCAATCGCGAGCACCATCTCTCTTCTTAAGAGAATCGATGACACCCCCAAAATACCGCCAAGAGCAAGAGATCCTGTATCTCCCATAAATACTTGCGCCGGATACCCGTTATACCACAAAAAACCAAGAGAAGCTCCAGCTAAGGCCATCAAATAGATCCCAATTTCGCCACTCCCGTCAATGTACAAAATGTTTAGGTATCTTGCC
>CAYVDU010000046.1:586-8645 GCA_964450765.1 uncultured bacterium
ATTCGATAAAAATGCAAAAAGCCCTAAAACTAAAGACGCCATCACAAGGCATCCGGCAGCAAGCCCATCCAACCCATCTGTTAAATTCACCGCATTAGAAGCTCCCGTCACTACAAAAATAATGAGAAAAAAAGAAACGATTTTCAAAAAACCATCAAATACAAAGGCAGGATCTTTCAAAAAAGGAATGTAAAAATGAGACGTATATTCTTGAAGAGACAATGTTTTTGTCTCCGAAATCTTTTTCCCCATCTGCATTGTAACAACATGCTCTTTGGCAATCGGCGGAGTAATATTGATATCAGATGACACTTGAGAAATAGGAGTTAAAAGATACAAAGCCAAACAAGAAGAAAATCCAATTTGAATCAGCATTTTCTTTTTTGCGCTTAACCCTTTGCTATTTTTATAGCAAAGCTTTAGATAATCATCTTTTGCTCCAAGACCGCCAAGAACAAGAGTCGTTACAAACAAAATCCAAGTAAATGCATTTTCTAAATCCATCCATAAAAATAACGAAACCACCATCGTCGACAAAATCAAAATTCCACCCATAGTAGGGGTGTTTTTTTTCTTACCATGCAATTCAGCTAAAAGAGGGACTTCTTCTAATGAACGAATCGTTTGTCCGATTTTCAATTCATACAACTTTTTAATAAACCAAGGACCTAAAAAGACCGTGAGCAGCAAACTTGTTACCGCAGCCAAAATCATGCGCGTGGAAAAATAAGTAAATGCAAGAGGAATTTTTAAATGAAAGAAACGATGGAACCAATCCAAGATCATTAAAAGCATTCCAACACCCTTTCCATTTGCATACTTCGAGATCCCTTAATTAAAACAACATCACCGGGAAGTACAATCTCTTTAAGACGTCCTTTCAAAGCGTCTATATCCATGAAAAATTCTGCAGAATTCTTTTTCTTCTGAAAAGCACTGCATAAACTTTCTGTCTCAGTACCCAAAGTCAATATATGATCTACTTCATCGGCAGCAAGATTTCCAATCTCTTGATGTGCGCTCTCTGAAAAAAGACCCAATTCTTTCATCGATCCCAATATGGCAATCTTTTTTCTTCCGTGTTTTGGCGATGGCAAATTCAATAATGCAGCTTTCATAGACTCAGGATTTGCATTATAGGCATCATTAATCACAAAAACCCCTCCTCGCTCCGATGTCTCCCATCGCATTTTAGGAAGCTTTAAATACGGAATACGAGAAAAAATTTCATCCCAACTCATATTCATCTCTCTTGCCACCAAGACGGCTGCCAAAAAATTATGCAAGATCGGGGTTTCTCTAAAAGGAAAACAAATCCCCTTCTCTTTCATCTTTTCTTCTAACATGGAAAAACAAAAATCCACCTGAGTATCTTGCAATGAAAATATCACCTTTTTTGCAGTTATCTTTGCAACTTCTTCAGCAAATGCAAGAAAACCATCACCAAAAATCGCTGTTTTTGTTTTTGAATGAGAAAAAATCTCTGCCTTGCCTTTAGCAATCTCAGCAAGACCTCCTGGAAAAAACTGAGAATGCGCTAGAGCCACTTTTGTAAGTACGGCAATATCCGGGATTGCGATATCAACCAATCTTCGAATATCCCCCATTTCGCTCATTCCCATTTCCAAGACGAAAACTTCTTCAGACCCATCTGCATTCAATATCGTTAAAGGAAGCGTTAGCTTTGTGTTGTAACTCCCTACATTTTTGACAACTCGATACTTCCCCTCTAAAATAGTCGCCGTAAATTCCTTAACCGTCGTCTTCCCAACAGATCCTGTAATCCCAATCACTAAAGCATTCGACTTTAGCAAATGACACCTTGCCAAGTGCTGCAAGGCAATCACACAATCAGGAACTCTCAAAAGCATCAAACCAAAATCATCACCCTGATAATTCTTAGAAACAATAGCGGCCCCCCCGCCTCGCTCACGAACCTCTTTCAAATAGACATGTCCATCCGTTTTTTCCCCCGGCAGGGCAAAGAAAAGGTCCCCGGGCTCAATCAACCTACTATCAATCTGATAACCAGTTACTTGCAAATCACTTTCAAAGCCAATAGTAAGTTCGCTTGCAATTTGACGAATGGAACGATTTTTCATATCTCCTCAACAACAACCTCAAGACGGAGAGCTTATATCAAAAAAAGCTTATCAAACACAACAGTGAGATGAGAGAGGACTGAAAAACCGTATTTGGCAGCTTTCTCGCAGTAAAAAAGACTCAACCGGAACGGGTATCAATTCTCCGACGCAACCCATTCAATCACAATACAATAAAAATGCAAAATTATAAATATAATTACTACTTATATATAAATATAAAATTATATATAATATAGATGTAACTATTAACTAATATTAATAAATAATATGTCTTCTTTATCCTCCTTTATTCCAGCATCACAGCTATGGCAGTCTGTTTTTGCTGCAGTCAGCCAGTCTTTGACCGGCGCAGTTTCCCCCCTCATGCGCGGCGCTGGACGAACAATAACCGAAGGACTACCAGAATCCACTCCACGCATCACTATAAATCCATCTACACTTGCAGAAGGACTCTCGGAAGTCATGCAATCCAACGCTCCTGAAGTGGGATCTTCAAGCTCAAACTCTCCCTCGGCTACCGCTAGAGCCATTGCTTTCGTAGCTCCCGTCTTAATAGAACATATTTATTATCAATGCCGACGCTACCTTCAATCCCAAATGTTCAATCGCGAAGCGTCATCTATCCACAGTCCTAGACAAAGCTCTATCCCTACAAGAAATTCGAGTTCATGGGCTGATCTCTTCCCAAGCAACTCATCTGTAGGCCATGTATTTTCTTCATTCCAAAGAAATCCATATGTAGATGGTATATTCTCTCATTTTTTCCGCAACACCACCTCTCAAGGACCTCTACATCATCATCCTCGAATAGAACGCCCTATTGGGTCTCTTTCTCCTCCAGAACAACCACACAATACACACAATAACCATCAAACACCGGACCCATCTCTTCCCCCACCTCCGCAAGATGACGACCGAAAAACTGATCACGATGATAACGAGGAAATCTTCAATGAACCATATCAACAAGTAGAAGAGCTTGTTGATGATTTTGAGATAGATGACGACCGAAAAACTGATCACGATGATAACGAGGAAATCTCCAAAGCACCAGAACAACAGCCAGAAGAGCTTGATCTCGAGGATGATCTCAACATAGATGAACAACCTCCTCCCGGGAACACTGCTGCAGAGAATAGTAATAACAGACCTATACCTCGACAAGAGGCTGAAGCGCTTGATTACGATGATGATTTTGACACAAATCAGCAACAGCCCGTACTTCCCGCTTCTGATAGGGTCGACTCTCACAATGTAGACCAACAATTACCAGGCGCACACACCCCAGTAACACCTCACGGGGAAAATCTCCATTCCTCAGAATTAACTCTCATCCCCACCGCACCACAAGACACTGCTGGCACCGTTGCGTTATGGAATGCAGACCAACAATTATCAGACGCATCTACATCGGGAACATCTCTCGGAGGAACTCTCGTTTCCTTCGCATCATCCCTCATCCCCAGGACACCAGAAGAGATAGCTGGCGCGGTTGCGTTAGCGGCCACTGTCACTCCATGGATTGTGGATCGTTTTAGAAGAAGTCCTCCAACTATAGATGATACAACAACGACGCCAGAACTTCCTCCACTAGAACCTCCTCCATCTCCATTAGAACCCATCAAAAAGAAAGACACTATTGAATGGAAGGGATATCTCTACGAAATCACCTATGAATGCCCTGCTTCTGCCACTGAAGAAGACAGACAAAAGATGTTGGAAACATTCAAAGAGATCCTAGAGAGAATTCCAGAAACAGAGGCTCGCGCAGGGGTTCGTGTATTTGCCTTTGAACTAGATCCGAATAAAGATATTGTCATGTTTCTTCCTCCGGAACAAGAAACAAATACCCCAAACAAACCACCCGAACCAAAAACTGTATCACTACCAAACACCAGAAACATCGCTTCAAATCTCGTCCGCTATACTAAAGAAGGAAATTCTATTTATCTGCGCCGCCAGGAAAAAAACGAAGGCGAAGTCGTTCAAGAAAAACAAGATTTATTTCCTGAAACAGAACCATCGCAAAAATCCCCGATAGGACTTCGCAATAACAATCACAACATGTGCTATGCCAACGCCATCCTCCAACTCTTCAGCTCGATTCCAACACTTAGACAACAATCTATCAATCAAGAAGGCACCCCTCTTTCCACCATTCTAACAGCCTTGGAAGCTGAAAAAACAGAAAAAGACACCCTTTGTTCTACAATCGATACCCGCTCTCTTTGTTCCTCACAAGAAGAAACAACCCGTCAGCAAGATGCTATGGAAATTTTCAAACGACTGGCTCCCCAAACCCTCCAAATATCAACAACAACCACAAAAAAATACGCATCCAACCCCTCCCTTGACCCAGCGGTTCTCTCCTCATTAGGTTATAGAACAACAAGTGAAGGCATCTTTAAAGAAGAAACAACACAACAACTGCCTGTAATCGCCATCCTTCCTAAACGCAACGCCTCTGTACAAGAACTTGTAAGAGAACCCCTCAAGCTCAGAGGAGACCCATTAACGGAACCTCTTCAAGCTAACATTCGACTCGAACAAACCGGCGAAACAACCCACTTTGACACCTCTCCGGGAATTCTCATACTTCACGTCGCAAGGACCGAAAATGGAACGACCATTAATAGAACACCGATCACTCTAGATACTCACATCACTCTTCCAGAGAACCAACAAAAAGACCAACCGACATATCGACGCCGTGGTTTTGTTATCCATCGAGGAGAAACCGCTGCCAACGGACATTACATCGCCTACACAGAAATCAAAGAAGAAGATGGCTCGACCGGATATTACGAAATCAATGATGCCCGGAGAACTAGAATTTCAAGAAGTGCGTATCTAAAAGCTGCAGAGCAGAGTTACCTTGCGTTCTACGAAAAAACACCATCCGCATCAACAACCACCCCTTCTCCTCAAAGAAGCGGTTCTGCAAGTGCAATTGACTAATACCAATCGCGCTAAAATATGAAATTATTTGCTACGATTGGTGTAATATCTCCCCTAAAGTCCTCATAGAGAGGACGCCCCCAAGGAGAAAATAGTTGACCCCTTTAGGAACCTTTACGCATAATAGACGCCATACAACAAGTTTCCTTCCTTGAAGGCTGCTTAAGGTGGCATAGCCAAGTGGTAAGGCAGGGGCCTGCAAAGCCCCCATTCCTCAGTTCAAATCTGAGTGCCACCTTTTTTTACAAACACTGAAAATGCTCTATCTTATTGCAACTCCTATTGGCAATTTAGCCGACATCTCCAAAAGAGCTTTGGAGACATTGGAACAGAGCGATCTCATCCTTTGCGAAGACACGAGAAGAAGCTCCATTTTACTCAACCACTATCACATCAAAAAACCCCTTCTTTCCTACCACAAATTCAACGAAAAAAAAGAATTACAAAAAATTCTTGATCGCCTCCAAGAAGGAGCCAATATCTCTCTCATCTCCGATGCGGGAACTCCCTGCATCCAAGATCCAGGACACATCCTAGTTTCCGCCTGCATCGAACATGAAATTCCAATCACAACGATCGGAGGGTCCTGCAGTCCCATTCAAGCGCTTCTATTATCAGGATTCAGCACAGAGCGATTCCAATTCATCGGATTTCTTCCTCAAAGCCCGAAAACCTTATGCAAAGAAATTTTATCATATCCGGGAACTAGCATCCTCTTTGAAAGTCCCCATCGTCTGATCAAAACACTCAAATTCTTTGAAACGTTAGACCCAAAAAGAAACATCGCCATTGTGCGGGAAATGACAAAAACGTTTGAAGAAACATTGAGAGGATCAATTTCAGATATCATAAAAAAAATCGAAAATCATTCGATCAAAGGTGAAATTGTGCTCGTGATTGCTCAAGGGAAAATGCAAGAGGAAGATCTTCCCATTGAAGAGCTCATTGAAATTTTGCAAAACGTCTATGGACTTTCTTTAAAAGAAGCCATTCAAAAAGGGGCAGAAATGAAAAAAATCCCCAAAAAAATAGTGTATAAAAAAATACATCAAGAATCATAAAAATAAGAATTCTGATATAAATTTCGTAAAAACCACGGAGGCTCCATGACCACTACAAAAGAAATCCTTTTTGATGAAGAAGCAAGAAATGCCTTACGAAAAGGGATCGATCAACTCGCAGACGTTGCATCCATCACCTTAGGACCTTCCGGTTATAACGTTGGCCTGCAATCAAGCTTTGGATCTCCTCAAATCACAAGCGATGGAGCAAGCATCGTAAAAGATATCGAAGTCAAAGACCCTTTTATGAACGTCGGCATCTCCATGGGCAAAGAAATGGTGAATAAAATCAAAGAAATGTCTGGAGATGGCACCACAACCGGAATCGTTTTACTCCGAGCCCTTGTACAAGCGGGAACTAAAAACATCTCCGCCGGAGCAAACCCCATCAGCATTAAAAGGGGCATGGATAAAGCTCTCACAGAAATTCTCAAATATATTGATGCAAAAGCAATCAATATCAAAGGGAATCAAGAAACAAAAAACATCGCTACAGTATCCAGCGGCTCTAATCAAGAAGTAGGAAGCGCGATCAGTACTTGCTTTGAAAAGGTAGGAAAAGCAGGCATCATCACCATCGAAGAAGGAAAAGCCACAGAAACCACTATTGAGATCGTCGAAGGAATGGAAATCGACCGAGGCTATCTCAGTTCTCACTTTTGCACAAACCTCGAAAAATTAAGTGTGGAATTAGAAAACCCTACAATTTTAATCACTGATAAAAAAATTCAAGCCGCTCAAGAAATCCTCCCTATTTTACAACAAATTGCGAGCACCGGCAGTTCCCTCCTCATCATTGCAGAAGACCTTGATGGAGATGCCCTTTCCACCCTTGTGATCAACAAACTGAAAGGAACGCTCAAAGTAGCCGCCATCAAAGCCCCAGGATACGGAGATGCGCGCAAAGAAATTCTCGAAGATATTGCAACATTGACCAATGCAGAAGTCATTTCAGAAGAAAAAGGGATCATTCTCAAAGATGTCCATTCAGAGATGCTAGGCCACGCGGACCGTATCGTCATTACAAAAGATAAAACAACATTCATCGGAGGCCAAGGAAATTCCAAAGCAATCAAAGCGCGCATTTCATTGATCGAATCCTTGATTAAAAAAACAACTTCTTCCTACGAAAAAGCAAAACTCGAAGAAAGAAAAGCAAAACTTCAAGGAGGAGTTGCCATCATTAAAGTGGGCGCCTTCACAGAATCTGAAATGAAAAAGAAAAAACAAAGTTTTGAAGACAGCCTTAACGCAACAAGAGCCGCTCTTGAAGAAGGCATTGCCGTAGGAGGCGGAGTCACGCTGATCCACGCCGCTGCCGCTGCCTTAAAAATCGAACTCAATAAAGAAGAAAGTATTGGCGCTCAAATTTTAATGCGCGCTCTAGAAGCTCCATTTCGCCAAATTGTCAAAAATGCAGGCTACGACCCCGCAACAATGATTGAAGAAGCTCTTCAAAAAGGGCCTTCTTTCGGATTTAATGTGCTCTCTGAAAAAGTAGAAGATCTTCTCAAGGCCGGAATCATTGATCCCGTAAAAGTGATCAAAAATAGCTTGATTCATGCTGTTTCTATGGCCGGAGTGATCCTTCTGACAGAAAGCATTATCGCGCCAGAATCTTCCAAGGCATAAAGCACTATGGAACTCATCTTCTTTATTAAAGGCGCTCTTCTTGGATTTTCGATGGCGGCTCCTGTGGGTCCCATCGGAATCCTATGCATTCGCAAAACACTCCAATACGGACGATTTTCAGGCCTTTTTTCAGGTCTTGGAGCTGCTGTTGCAGACACTCTTTACGGACTACTCGCCGCTTTTAGTCTCACACTTCTTTCTGACTTCTTGACAGAGCAGCAATGCCTTTTACGTATTTTAGGAGGCAGCTTTCTTTGTTTTCTCGGAGGCAAAACGTTCTTTGCCAGTCCAAAAGAAGAATCA
>CAYVDU010000047.1:0-8642 GCA_964450765.1 uncultured bacterium
TTCGACAGCTTTCGCGCCAGCCAAAATGTGTAATTTTAAATTCAATCGACTATAAGATGAAGAATCGACTTTTTTAGCGTAGTAGATTCAATGAAAAACTGCATGTTTTGGCAACTTTCGCACTTGCCAAAAGATGCAATTTTTTATTAAAACCACTATATGTCTATGAATAAATATTTTTCAGTTCTTTTCCTGCTACAAACTTTTTCTCTTCAATCAGAAATGTCTATTATAGGAGGATTTAACACCTCCTCAGGAACTGCTTATGCAGCACTCGTTGATCCATCCGGTTCTGTAAATTCCACATCTCTTTCTTTTACTGGGGTCATTAGAAGTGTTTCTATGGATCATAATGGTGCTTTCATCATAGGAGGAAATACCTCCCCTTCCGAATTTGCTTATGCAGCGTTCGTTGACCCATCCGGCTCTATCAATTCCCTTGGACTTTCTTTTGTTGGCCGAATTCATGAAGTTTCGATGAATAGCAGCGGAGCTTCCATCATAGGAGGCTTTCAAGGATTTTTCACGCCTCCGCTCACTGCTTACGCGGCCTTCGTTTCTCCGTCAGGCTCTGTCAATGCACTTCCGATTTCTTTTGATGGCACTATTGAGAGTGTCTCCATAAATAGTAGCGGCGCCGCCATTATAGGAGGAAATGAAGACCCTTCATCACTCACTTATGCTGCTTTAGTTTCTGCATCTGGCTCTGTGAATATTCTTCCTATTTCTTTTACAGGATTAATTCGAAGCGTTTCTATCAACGACAGCGGCGCTGCCATTATAGGAGGAGGAGAGGATCTCCCCCCAACATCAGGGACTGCCTATGCAGCCCTCATTTCTTCATCCGGCTTAGTAAACCCCTTAAGTCTTTCTTTTGATGGGCTCATTCAAGATGTTTCCTTAAATAACAGCGGTTCTGCCATTATAGGAGGACAACAGACTTCCGGAACTGCTTATGCGGCCCTCATTTCTCCGCCTGGCTCAATTCATATTCTTCCCATTTCTTTTAATGGATCAATTTTTGGCGTTTCCATAAATAACAGCGGCGCTGCCATTATAGGAGGACAACAGACCTCAGGCCCTGCTTATGCAGCCCTCATTTCTCCATCCGGTTCAATCAATTCTCTCAACATTCCTTTTAATGGAGTCATTCGAGATGTTTTCATCAATCATACCGGTGCTGCCATTATAGGAGGACATGAAGATTCCGGCCCGGCTTATGCAGCCTTAGTTTCTCCATCCGGCGCAGTGACGCCGCTTTCTTTAGGATTCTCAGGATTTATTTTCAGTGTTGCCGGTGGTAGCACAACTCCAATTCTCGAAGCTGTTGTGCCTAAAAGTTATGGTCCTGGCAGCAGCTTTGCGAATGCTCCATTTTCTTTGTCGACTCAAATTTTACCGAATCATTTACAAGGACAAAGGTTTGTAGATCGAAAAGATGAAAACAAAGATCGAGCAATAGGAATGTTAGCAGATTCCACCGATCATCTTCGATGGCCTTCGGAAAAACCAAAACCTGACTATTCGATATGGATCGATGGGTTTGGTTTTTATGGTTCTCAAAAAGATTCTCATTTCCCTCGTTTAACAGACACTGTCGGAGGCTTGCTCATTGGATTTGACTATCAAAAGATTCAGCAGGCTATCTTCGGCGGAGGCTTTGCCTATGCACACAATTCAATCCACCTTCATGACCATACAGGGCATGCTAAAGTGAAGCAATGGATGGGAACCGTTTATTCTTCGTGGGAAAAAGAAGATTGGTTTTTTGATGCAGCTTTATGGGGAGGCGGATACCATATCGATAACACCCGCTATAGCATTGCAAATATCACTTCGGAATCCTTTGTCAAAGGATGGCTTTTATTACCTCATTTGAAGATATGCTATTCTTATCCTATCCAATTTTCACAAGAAGACCAATTTTTGATTGAACCTTTTGTTATGGTGGACTGGGTTAATAACTGGCAAGGACATGCACACGAGGAAGGAACCTCAGGGTTCAATATCATCATTAAAGATCGTTATACTTCCATCTTACGTACAGAAACAGGACTTCAATTCGTTCAGAATTTCCAATTTGATTGGGGATATATAAGCCTTCAAGAAAAAGGAAGTTATGTGAATAAAGTTCCTTTCCATGCCGGACCGTCATCCACCTTCTTTGTAGGATCTGCATCTTCATTTTTTATTGAAATGTTCGGCAATGAAATCCAAAACCTTGGGGCAGTTCAATTCAATATGCAGTTTCTTCCTTCAGATGAAGAATACCCTTACGGCTCTCTAAATTACCAAGGGGAATTTGGATCTTCTTCTTTTCAATCTCATTTAGGGTCTATCGAACTCGGCAAAAGATTTTAATCAGTTATATCACGCCCAACTGAGATCATCGATTTTTGACGCTTGGGCGCAGCCAGAAATTATCAAATATGATTCAATCTTCTTTTGAGGCTTCACTACAAGGCTCTTCAGAAAGAACTATACTTCTAAATACTCTAACAGCCGCAGCCCCCATTACATAAATTACAGGATAGCCCTGATACACATCATGGAAAACTCCTTCTACTAAACCAAGATGTCTAGCCGCCTCCATATGCGTAGGAAATTCAGGTAAAGGCATGTGATTGTCTACGCAATAATCAACAATCCCTTGTCGATACGTCTCATACGCACGAACCACCCTCTCATTAACATCATCAGATGAGGAAATTGTTAACCTTTCTTCTTGCCTTGGAGGATTAAACAACCTCAGAACAGGAGGATTACTCTCTAAATAAGAAGAGACTTGCGACGCGGAAGAAGAAACTATCGACATAAAAACCTTATCATTTTTTAATTAAAATTTTACACAATTTAAATTATAAACACATACTATTTTATCAAAAACATAATTATAAGATCAAATTACGACTAAAAAACTAATGCGCTGTAAATATTAAGATAAAATGCCACCCTACAAAAATCCTCAAGTGATTGACTATCAGCAATCAAGGATTTTTCAATATATATCCGTTCCAGCCGAAAATCCTCTATATTTTCTTTTTTTCGCAGCTCTAGCGCACTATTTTCTTATCATACTGATTCTTAATCTTTTACTTGCAGGAAATTAAGACCGCTTGAATCATTTTTGACGGGCGATTGGAAGCTGCGCATATTTTCGCACTCCCTGTTTGCACTGAACATCGCTATCATCCACTATATCTGAGGAAAATCTAGAAACTCGACCCCATACATTCTCTACTGAGGCAGCGGTTTCCATATGCGCAGGGAAACGAGGTATAGGCTTCTCATTCAATAAACAATAACGACATACTTCTTTTCGATATGACTGATATGCAAGAACTAAAAACCAATCCACGGGACGATGCGATACAGTAGACGGTAACGAAGGCGCACGGCTCAGAGATTCTTGCGAAGAAGAACTATCTTTCATTGGATCTAAAGGAAGAGAGACTACCGTCATGACAACCTGAGTAATGGGTTTATTTTATAGGATTTTCTCATCTTTCAAGCGCTTCTAAAAATCATTTTGAAAGAGGTCTAATGTTAACTAGCAGATTCCATAGAACTATCAACCCCTGATTCCACTTCTTTCTCTCTCGTCTTAATCGACCAGAGAGGAAGAACAATCAATGCACCCAAGAGACTGCAAGTAAATATAGTGACAAGATAACTATCCCATCCCCCAAGCTTCATAAGAGCTCCTAAAGGACCTCCTGCAAAGGCAGCCCCGAGATAGGCAAAACACCCCGCAAACCCGGTAGCCGTTGCCGCCGCCTTTTTATGAGATAATTCTGCGGCCGAAAGACCAATTAACATTTGAGGACCAAAAATAAAGAATCCAAAGAAAAACAACATAGCAGCATCAATCGGAGGCCAAGAAATCACAAGTGTTTTAAACGCAAAAAGAACCAATAAAATGGCCAAAGAAAAAATCGCATTGATCGGATTGCGTCTACCCTTAAAAATAATATCCGACGCCCAACCTGCAGTGAGCATTCCTAAAAAACCGCCAATTTCAAACCAACAAACACAAAAGCCAGCCTCTAAGCTAGAATAATGTTTTACTTCGATCAAATACAACATGCTCCAGTCATTCACCGCAGTACGAATCACTCCATTAAAAAACTGTGCGAATGCCAGAATCCAAATAAATTTATTCTTTAAAACATACTCGAAAAGAATTTCTTTAACGGAGAGATCCTTTTCAGAGACTTTGACTTTGGCATTCGCATAGTCGCCTCGAAATCTTTCAACAGCTGGAAGTCCTAATGACTGGGGAGTATCTCTCAACCGATTCATCAAAAAAAAGCCAGAAGCAATACAAATAATGCCAGGAACATACATGGCACATCGCCATCCAAAATACTCAGCGCAAACAGCAGCTAAAATCGGGATAAGGGCTCCACCTAAATTATGCGATGTACTCCAAATGCTCCACCAGCGACCTCTTTCCGACTGCGAATACCAATGCGTTAAAAGTTTGGCGCACCCGGGCCATCCCCATCCCTGAAACCATCCGTTTAACCCCCAAAAAAGAGCAAAGGCCCACAAGGTAGAAGACATTCCAAAGAGTAAATTAAAAATTCCAGTTAGAATAAGGCCTATGGACATGAAATAGCGCGGATTTGATTTGTCGCCAAGAATGCCGCTTAAAAATTTACTAACACCATAAGAAAGACTTAAGATACTCCCCAGTAAACCTAACTCGAATTTACTGAGAGACAGATCCATTTGCAATGCAGGCATTGCAAATGTAAAACTTTTTCTTGTGAAATAATAGAAAGCGTACCCGATATACATCGCATAGAAAGTTCTAAGTCTCCAATACTTATAATCTTTCTTTATACGTTCAGGATCTTGAATCTCTGCAACATGAGGAGCTGGCTTTAAAAAACTAAAAACGCTCAATCTGTTCACCAAGTCTATAATACATCATCTACAAGACATGATTCAAACACCTTTTTCGAAGCATGCACAATCAAAAAAACTAGGATAAAGCCTATCGTTGATTTTTGAGTAAGTCAATTTTTAATTTCTCAAATCTTTTTTTAAGAAAAGAAACAGCAAGGAATAAAAACAAGAATCCAACACTAAACCACCCAAGAATCATTTTAAATAAATGATTAAATTATGGCACAATAAACAAACAATAAATCAAAATATAAATATATTAATTACGCACCATCGAGATTAATGAAAAACCCAAACCCTCTAGTCCTCCCCGAACAAAAACTTCCTTCGCTAGAAGCTTTATTCAAAGCCAACGTGTTTGACAAACTTGTTGATGTAAATGCCAGTATTCCCTTTGAAGAGTATTTAACCCCCAATGAAGATTACGTTCGGCAAAATGCAGAAAACCTTAAAATGACCCAGACGGGATTACTCGTTTCTGTCGGGACAGAGCGCAGTTTCTTTAATTTAATCATGTGCGACGAACAATCAGGCCCTTATTGTCAGGGACTCGCCATAAAAGATATCAATCCAAGAGTCAAAGCTTATACTGATTTCATCACCTTATTGCTCCGTATTTCAAGCGATGTTAACGATTTTAGAAAGCTAGCCTTTGAAGAGAACGTAGAAAATAGAACGCAAAGACTGGAAGAGATTAAACAACGCCTGGATCTGGATAAGGACATACCCTCTTTTGTGAAGAAATACTACCAGGATCATTTAAATGATTTTGCCAAAGTATATTATGGAGAAAGACAAGGCTGGAGAAATGGAGCACCTTCTCTGAAGCTAAATAGCCCGATTGATTATCACGTCGAACCTCAAGCCTTTGTCATTTTGCAACGCTATGCAAGAGAAGGGAAAATCATCTCTTCTATAGGCGATATTGGAGATTTAATGTTTTTAAAAGGCATGCGAGTGAATATTTTAGACGTTTCAAATATTCCCGAGTATAGCGCACTTGACATCTTCATTACAGAAATGACTTCATTTCCACGCATTATATGGACAACCCTACACAATCTAACAACAAGCATCGCTAATATTTACTCTTCTTTTTCCCCAACGCCTTTAAAAGACGATCAACGCCAACAGATGAAAGAAACATTAAAAAAATTCCAAGAAATCTATGATGAGCTCTCATCAAATAAAGACAAGGGAGAATACCCACGCCTCCCTATATGCTTACAAGCGATCACTAAAGACCATCGTCCTATAGGATATTTTGCTGAAACTCTGCAAAGTTTGACAGACCATTTAAAACAAGATCCTGAGTCTTTACAAAACTACCTAAAAAAATGTCCACAACCAAGCTGTCAGAATTCAGAGTGAAAACAACACAGACCAAACACCTTGAGCAACGTGTGTGCTCACAAACTTTTCATTTTTTAATCTCTCTAAAAATCTACCTATCCCTATACTGTTAACATATGTCAAAGATACAACTTCCAAAAGGCACTTTCGATATCCTTCCTTATGGAACAGACGACCTATGGCGATTATCTCGATACTGGCAATTCATAGAAGACATTTGCCGCAAAACGGCTAGCACCTACGGCTATGAGGAAATCCGAACTCCTCTTTACGAAAAAACCGAACTCTTTCAACGGGGCGTAGGGGAAACCTCAGACATTGTCATGAAAGAAATGTTCACTTTTCAAGACCGAGGAGAGAGGTGGATGAGTTTGCGTCCCGAAGGAACCGCCTCCGTCATGCGCGCATTCATTGAAAATCAATTAGCGCCTCTCAAACCCATACACAAGCTCTTTTACTTAGGCCCCATGTTCCGCTATGAAAGACCGCAATCGGGAAGATATAGACAGCACCACCAATTCGGCATTGAGGCAATTGGAGCAGGAGCCCCCGAACAAGACGCAGAAGTGATTGACTTGCTTTTCCAAATTTACAAAAACCTTGGCATTCAAAACGTAAAAGTACACGTCAATACAGTCGGCGATCTAGAAACAAGAACCTCGTTTAAAGAAGCGCTTCTTTCCTATTTAAAACCATTTTTTCAGGATCTTTCTTCTGACAGCCAGATCCGCTTTGAAAAAAATCCTTTGCGCATTTTGGATTCAAAAGATCCAAAAGATAAAGAAATCATGAAAGAAGCCCCTTCCATTTTACATTATCTAAGCGCACCCGCAAAACATCATTTCCAAGAGCTCTGCCACCTTTTAGATGTGATTCAAATTCCTTATGTCATCAACGATCGAATTGTGCGCGGCTTAGACTACTATAACAAAACTGTATTTGAATTTATCACGGAAGATCTAGGAGCTCAAAACACAATCGGAGCCGGGGGAAGATACGATGGTCTTTTGGCGACATTCGGAGGCCCGGACCTTCCTGGAATTGGATTTGGAACAGGACTTGAAAGAGTTTTGCAAGTCATGGAAACGCAAAAAAGCAAAAACATCCAATCACCGCATCCCTTAATTTATTTTATTCCTATGGGAGATGCCGCTCGAGAAAAATGCTTTTCTTTAGCGGCTTTATGCCGCCATCATGGACACAGGGTGGAAATCGATTTATCTTCTAGAAAAGTACAAAACAGTCTGCAAAACGCCCTTAAACTCGGAGCCACTTATTGCGCCATCATAGGAGATGCAGAATTAGAAAAGGGCAAAATACAATTAAAGCACTTAGAAACAAGAGAACAAAAAGAAATTCATTTTAACGAATTACTAAGCACCATATGAAATATTTTATCTTTTCTATTCTTTTTATTTCCCACTTCCTCTTTGCGAAAGAAAAAGAACTCAATCGCGAGGAAATCTTAAAGATCTCAGAAGCCATGGGTCATTTAATTGGGAAAAACCTACAAACTTTAGGTGTTTCCTTTAATTTCGACGCCATTGTCCAAGGAATGCAAGATGAAGCTCGTGGAAAAGAATCCCCCTTATCAGAAGAAGACTGTTTGACAGTCCTTTCGGAACTCCAAGAAGCATCGCAAAATAAAATCGCAGAAAAAAACCTCCAAGACGCCGAAGAATTTTTGGCAAAAAACAAGCAAAAAGAGTCTGTAATCTCTCTGAAAGAAGGAAAAATCCAGTACGAGATCGTTCAAAAGGGGACAAGCTCTACAATCACATCGTACGCAACTCCTTTGATTCGATACAAAGGTCACTATCTCGATGGAACTGTGATTCCTGAAACAGAAGAAATCGTCGATTTAGACAATGCGATCCTAGGCCTTAAAGAAGTTCTTGTAGGGATGAAAGCAAATGAAAAACGAATCGCATACATTCATCCTAATTTTGGCTATGGAGATCGATCTCATTTACATCCCAATGTTCTTTTGGTCTTCGAAATTGAAGTCATTAAACCGGACGCCTCTTTAGAAACCCACAACGCTTCTTTGCAAGAAGATTCCAATGAGGCTCTCCCAGATAAAAACCTCTGAAGGGAGAGAGGGAAGAAGATCAGCGCAGAAGAGGAGCAGAAGCGCAGAAAAAAGAAGAAAAAGAAAAAAATCGATTCATCATCTTTAATATAAATCCGATTTAATAGATTTCACACAAATCCATGATCAATTTCTAAATTTTTCCTCCCATACTAATTCCCCTTCTTTCGCTTTTCTTTTTCTTCTTTTTTCTTCGCGTCTGCTATTCTGCTCCTCTTCTGCGCTTATCCTCTTCTTCCTCCCCCCTCTTCTTTTGCTGTTGTTGTTTTCGTGTCGTTTCACG